>NZ_JBZCPP010000040.1:0-1420 GCF_058267515.1 Pradoshia sp. Z6_59 | reverse complement strand
ATAAGGCTGAGCTGTGATGGCGAGGGAACTAGAGTACCGAAGTTCCTGATTCCACACTGCCAAGAAAAGCCTCTAGCGAGGAAGAAGGTGCCCGTACCGCAAACCGACACAGGTAGGCGAGGAGAGAATCCTAAGGTGATCGAGAGAACTCTCGTTAAGGAACTCGGCAAAATGACCCCGTAACTTCGGGAGAAGGGGTGCTCATTAGAGGTTTATAGCCTCGAAGAGCCGCAGTGAAAAGGCCCAGGCGACTGTTTAGCAAAAACACAGGTCTCTGCGAAGCCGCAAGGCGAAGTATAGGGGCTGACGCCTGCCCGGTGCTGGAAGGTTAAGAGGAGCGCTTAGCGCAAGCGAAGGTGCGAATTGAAGCCCCAGTAAACGGCGGCCGTAACTATAACGGTCCTAAGGTAGCGAAATTCCTTGTCGGGTAAGTTCCGACCCGCACGAAAGGCGTAACGATCTGGGCACTGTCTCAACGAGAGACTCGGTGAAATTATAGTACCTGTGAAGATGCAGGTTACCCGCGACAGGACGGAAAGACCCCGTGGAGCTTTACTGCAGCCTGATATTGAATTTTGGTACAGCTTGTACAGGATAGGTAGGAGCCTTTGAAGCCGGAGCGCCAGCTTCGGTGGAGGCATCGGTGGGATACTACCCTGGCTGTATTGACATTCTAACCCGCACCCCTGATCGGGGTGGGAGACAGTGTCAGGTGGGCAGTTTGACTGGGGCGGTCGCCTCCTAAAGAGTAACGGAGGCGCCCAAAGGTTCCCTCAGAATGGTTGGAAATCATTCGCAGAGTGTAAAGGCACAAGGGAGCTTGACTGCGAGACCTACAAGTCGAGCAGGGACGAAAGTCGGGCTTAGTGATCCGGTGGTTCCGCATGGAAGGGCCATCGCTCAACGGATAAAAGCTACCCCGGGGATAACAGGCTTATCTCCCCCAAGAGTCCACATCGACGGGGAGGTTTGGCACCTCGATGTCGGCTCATCGCATCCTGGGGCTGTAGTCGGTCCCAAGGGTTGGGCTGTTCGCCCATTAAAGCGGTACGCGAGCTGGGTTCAGAACGTCGTGAGACAGTTCGGTCCCTATCCGTCGTGGGCGCAGGAAATTTGAGAGGAGCTGTCCTTAGTACGAGAGGACCGGGATGGACGCACCGCTGGTGTACCAGTTGTTCTGCCAAGAGCATAGCTGGGTAGCTACGTGCGGACGGGATAAGTGCTGAAAGCATCTAAGCATGAAGCCCCCCTCGAGATGAGATTTCCCATAGCGCAAGCTAGTAAGAACCCTGAAAGATGATCAGGTTGATAGGTCCGAGGTGGAAGTGTGGTGACACATGGAGCTGACGGATACTAATCGTTCGAGGACTTAACCAAATGATTCAAGCATACTTGCCAAACTTACATTATCCAGTTTTGA
>NZ_JBZCPP010000003.1:0-265502 GCF_058267515.1 Pradoshia sp. Z6_59 | reverse complement strand
GGTGAGCCGTTACCTCACCAACTAGCTAATGCGCCGCGGGCCCATCCCTAAGTGTTAGCCGAAGCCAACTTTCCTTCCAACACCATGAGGTGTTGGAAACTATTCGGTATTAGCACCGGTTTCCCGGAGTTATCCCAATCTTAGGGGCAGGTTGCCCACGTGTTACTCACCCGTCCGCCGCTAATCGTTGGGAGCAAGCTCCCTCAGATTCGCTCGACTTGCATGTATTAGGCACGCCGCCAGCGTTCGTCCTGAGCCAGGATCAAACTCTCCGAAAGATGTTTGATCTAGCTAAATTTTAAAGCAAATTGACGAGATTTTAAAAATCTCTTATTTTTAGACTTGCTTGGCGTTTCGTTTTGTTTAGTTTTCAAAGAACAATCTGTATGTCGTTTTAGCGACTTTTATATTATATCAAGATAACTTTTCTTTGTCAACAACTTTTTTTAAAAAGTTTTTTTGAATCGTTTCAACTTGTTATCTCGTTCGCGTTAGCGACTTTTATAATATATCAGAATAACTTATTTTCGTCAATAACTTTTTTAAAAAGTTTTTTTAACGAATGTTCAACGAAGTGAACGATAGTTAATATATCATGGACAACTATTAGGATGCAAGTACTTTTTTAACTTTTTTTCGCTTTTTTATATTATTTCTACATAACATCATAAAAATCACATAAAACTAATACTTTGACATACAACTCTTCATTAAGATTAGCAGTGTGCGTTTGCCTAACATTCTGATCACTAAGCAAGCCCCCTAATGTTCATAAGAATCGATGCCTTCAACAACACACTAATAAAATGGGAGAAAGTTCAACACCAATTATATTTAGAAAAAACAGAGACATCCTTCTTTGGATGCCCTGCAATGTAATTAATAGGTAACTTCGCTATTCTTTATTGTGTCTCTTCTTCTATTCATTAATATAAATAAAGATAATCCCACCAATACTAAAGATGCACCAAACAATTGTATAGCAGATAGGCTTTCATTAAATAAAAAGTACGCCAATAATGCCGCACCTATTGGTTCAAACAATATTGCCATCGATATTTTTGTTGCACTAACCCATTCAATCGCCCAATTAAACAGTGAATGTCCCAGCAATGTAGGAATGATTGCTAGCAAGATAAATATGTACCATTCTTTTTTAGGATAATCGAATAACTCCTGGCCGCTCCCCAATACATAGATCAATAATATGATTGCACTAATACCGTATACTATAAATGTATAAGCAGTTAACCCCATTCTTTTCCGTACCACTTGTCCAATTAAGAAATAAGCTGTTGCAAGAGCACAAGCTACTAAGGCAAGTACATCCCCGAACAAAGCTCCCTTATTATGCGAAAAATCGCTGGCACTAATCAATATACTGCCTGAAATCGCCACAATAATACTTACGACTCCACCGATAGATACTCGTTCCTTAAATAAAAAATAGGTACCTAAAAAAGCAAATATAGGCTGCATTGTAACTAGGACAGTTGAATTAGCCACTGAAGTGTACCGAAGAGACTCAAACCAAAAAATAAAATGAAAAGCAAGAAACGCTCCGGCCGCTGCACATAATACCCAATCTTTTTTATTAATCCTTCCTACCTCTTTAACAGCCTCCTTACAAAAGTACGGAAGTAGAATTAAACAGGAAAATAACATGCGGTAAAAAGCAATGACACCAGACTCGGCTTCGGAATAGCGAACAAGTATCGCTGAGAAGGATACAGCGATCACTCCTACAACAATAGCAAGATAAGGTTTAAAAAGTGACTGAGTCATATAATATTCCACCCTTTAACTGTAATTTAAACAAATAATTATTCATAATTCATAATTCTGGAACACATCCGTCTCATATTCTATTCTATATAGAAGAACTTATAAAGGCAGGTTAGCAAAAATGGATTTCTCAATTGATATACAGATGATTATTAAATTATGCATATCAGCAGTATTAGGGCTTATCATAGGACTGGAACGGGAAATCAAAAGAAAACCTGTTGGTCTGAAAACATCTCTAGTAATCTCCATCGTTAGTTGTTTATTAACTATTGTCTCTATTGAATCTGCTTATAATGCAAAAGGTTCATCATATGGAGTCACAGTAACAATGGATCCGCTCCGTCTTGCAGCTCAGATAGTATCCGGGATTGGTTTTATTGGAGCGGGTGTTATATTAAGGAGAGGCAATGACAGTATATCAGGTTTAACTACAGCAGCATTAATTTGGGGAGCAGGCGGAATAGGGATTACGGTAGGCGCAGGTTTTTATATGGAAGCTATCGCAGGTGTGGTTTTGTTAATCATCAGCGTTGAATTGCTGCCCATGTTATTTAATTATATCGGGCCAAAGAAGTTTAGAGAAAAAGAATTAAACCTCCAGTTAATTATTGCAGAAAAAGACAGTATAGCGCCCATTATAAATTTAATTGAACAAAAAGAGATTTCAATTAAGTCTGTTCGCATAAAAGATCTGACTAACAGTCATCAAATCCGCTTAAGAACCACAATAGACAGCAAAAGGCTAATTACAGATGTTTATTATTCCGTTTCCACTATCGATGGAGTCATGAGCATTGAAATTGAAAATGCCTAATCATTAGGAGTCGGAAAGAAGCATAGGCAGTTTCTTTTCCGCTCCTTATTTTACCCTGCGTTATAGCTTGATTAAGTTAGAAGATTCAGCAAAATACTTCGTACAAGATTGACATTCGTACTAAATTAGTTAAAATAAGGTTGTACATAATTTTATTACTTATTATGGGGCTATAGTTCAGCGGGAGAATGCTTCGCTGGCAGCGAAGAGGTCAGGGGTTCGAATCCCCTTAGCTCCATTACCTGAGAAACTCTTGTGTAGCAAGGGTTTTTTCTTTTTTATAGGAGACTTCTCTGCGAGGAATCGGCTGGATTTATTGCACAAGTTGTTCGGCGCCTGATTATCGTTGATTCTTGTGTATATTTATTCCGTATCATCGCGATAACGTAATTTGACATACTCATGATACTTTTCCCATTCCTTTTCAATATCACTTTTGCAGTTGAGTTAAAATCATGTCCACTATATCCGTATGTGACAAGTGATTAGCTATTTTCACTTCATTTTTCAATTTGACGAATCAAATCAATCGAAAGATTCCCTTCTCTATCCTGAACCTTCAACATCTCACGCCGAATATTATCTTGAGAAACTAACAGGGTACCTTTTCCTAACTGATCTTGAATGCTTTTTGCAATGGTTGATTTTCCACTTCCGGAGTTTCCTCTTAGAATAATTAATTTGGATTCCATGTGATTTCATTCCCTATTATGTTTTTTATTTCTCTACAAAGTTCTTATAAAAATAATAATTCTGTATATTCAACGATTTCCCCTTTATCATTCAAGTAAAAAAGTCGCCTCCTATAAATTTAGGAAAGCGACTTTTTGTCTCTTACTGCCATTAAATGAATATGTATAGTCTTTAGATACTCTGAATGAAGCTCACTATTAAATATACAGCGATACAGACCACAATACTTTGTAAGTAAAGGCCTGCTTCCTTCTTCGCAGATTCATCTTTACTATTTTGATTTTTTACGGAACGTACGGATCCATACAGAATACCTGCAATAACAGCAATTATTAAGGGAACTGTATTCATAGCATCTGCCTCCTTTGTGATTATTCTAACATAGAAGTTTCTCTTGTATTACCTATAATGCTTTTGTGTATCCAACCTATTTACTATCCCTAAAATAAGCATTATATTAAATAATTTGCCAAAATTTTCAGTATATATTTCTCGGTGAATAGTTAGATACTACCTTTTAAATTTGTTACGCTAATAATGGATTAATACATCTTAGGGGGTCCCTCATGAAAAATGTTAAACTGCTCTTTCTATTAATATTAAGTATTATGCTGGTTGCTTGCTCATCAAAGGATGAGGAAAATAAAAAATCCGATAATGTGGATGTCGATAAGGGCTTGGTAAATGTTGAAGTGACATTACCTGCTTCATTTTTTGAAGACACAGATATGGAGACACTAAAAAAAGAAGCTAAAGAGGACGGCGTAAAAGAAGTAATCGTAAATGACGATGGATCAGTTACATATAAAATGTCCAAATCTAAGCATAAAGAAATGCTGAAAGAGATGGGAAATACAATAGACACTTCCATTAAAGAAATAGAAGCCGATCAAGACTTTCCTTCAATCAAAAAGATAGAACACAATAAATCGTTTACAGAGTATACAATTAAAATGAATCAGGAGCTTTATGAAAACAGCAGTATGGACGGATTTGCCTTCTTCAATTTAGCTTATCAATCACTGTACTATCAATTATTTAATGGTGTAAGTGAAGATGACTATAAGGTTACCTTCCAGCTTAAGAACGAAGAAACCTCCAAAGTATTTGATACCATCGTTTATCCGGATGATATCCAAACCGATGAAGATGAGACAGAAAAGAATAAGTAAACCAAAATTCAAGCTGTCTTCTCAATGAAGGCAGCTCTTTTCATGAATGAATAAATTCACACTATTATTTTTCTATTTCTTCACTTTTATGACCTACTGTTTGCTCTTCCATAAGCTTTTTATAGAAAATCAGCGTTGTATTCTCATTCAATTTTCGGAGTTCACCGGTTTTTATATAACCCATTTTTTCATATAGATGACAATTCCGTACTTCTTCTTTTATCGTGGCCAGTTCCCAGCTTTTCGCTTTGCAATAATAATCTTCAATGATTTTTATTGTTTCCTGTGCAATTCCCATCCCTTGATATTCAGGTGAAATGAACATGGGACTGATTTTATATTCTTCGGTCCCTTCTCTCCATCGAATATTAATGGCACCAACTAGCTGCCTATTGAACATAATTTTATAAAATACACCATTAGGATTGTTCAATCGCATGATCAGCCGATCTATTTTTTCATTTGCAGGATTCGTATCGTAATCCTTATATTTTTCTAATAAAGGCATGAACGATTTGCGTTGGATAGCAAATAAAGCTGCTGCATCCTTTTGATCTGCCTTGAACAATTCAATACTCATGTCTTCACTCTCCACTTGTTTTCTAATTATTTGGATATGTATCCTGCCACGCTCTTTTCCTACGCCCTTTGTCTCTGCAAAAACGCACTTCTTCATTTATTTCGAATACGATGATAAAAAAACGGAAGGGACTGTAAGAATGGAATCTGAAAATGACTTAAATATATTGGATTTCGCCCTCCCGTTACTGGACATTATTGTGATTATGCTGACAGACGAAAATCCTGTAAACGGGGTCATCCTTTTAGTGCTATTAAAAGCCGTTACAAACGATCCTTTAATGGAAATATTGTTTATTATATTAGCCATTGTTCTATGGGCTGCCCGACAGAGTGAAGAAGATTGAACTGTTTGTAAATAGCAGACAGGCTATCTTGACTCCCACGTTCATCATAGGTTTAAACAATACAATAATATTCTTGACTGCAAACATGAAAAAGGCGCTATGTTGTTAGCCCTTTTTCTTCATGTTTAGGTGGAATCCAATAAGCATGGTTCTACTATAGAATTCGAAAAAACCATTACAATCTCCTGCTATTGCCTACTGGTTCTTTCTATCCTTTAATTGATAGGCTTCACATATTTTCAATAGATGTTCACTTTGTTCAATAAGATCAATAATATTTCTCCAGGTTGTTCCTGTTACGATATCTTGAGCATGCGCAAGCTTATTTCTTAATGAGACGATTTCATCAAAGAATTTTTCCCCCTGAGCTCGTGAATCAAATTGTAATAATCCTCTTAATTCCTTATGCTTCACGATTAAAGTTTTTTTATCACTTAGTTGGAGGCAATCCATTAAACTGATTTCTTCATTTCTCTCTTTTCTACTTCCATACAATTTTTTTGTTTCCAACAGACGATTTTCACTTATTTTTTCTTCCCAACTGTTTCCTGGATAAAAACTTTTTACTAAGTGTAGAAAATGCATCTCCATTAACGAAATGATTCCAAATAGCAACATGCGTACAGGGGGTTTTTGAAGATCTGCCATTGTAACTAATTTTGTAATTGTATTTCCTTCTAATATAAATAGTCGTTTTTTATCTCGAAATAAATTGAGCACTTGGATAAGCGGTGTAGTATTTGAAACAAGATCTGCCGGTTTAAAATAAGCCAGATTCATTTGGCCCTTTTCGATATACCCTTCCATTATGCCTTCTACTTTAATTCCAACAACATCATAGCCACTGCTTGTCATATAATCATGAATGTTATAAATAGGTTCCTTGCAATCAAAACTAATTAATTGTTCGGATATATGACTCACATTAATCGTTTCTTCGAATAATTTTCTTAAACTCGTATAATGACCAGAACTGGTTATTGTCGAATGAATCATCGCAGGCCCCACTTTCTTTTGCATTATTTTACCATCAAAAGATAGGATCTGTATAAAACTTTGAGGAAATCTCCTCGTGCTTTACGTACAGGACATTATTAACCTTTTCCTCTATAAATTACATTATATGGTTATATGAACTTGGAGAACTACTAAATGATGATGATATAAAGGGGGACTGAGATGCTACTACTAACTAATAAAAATAGGACTATTTCATTGATTGCTCCACTCTTTTTTCTCGGAATTATCTCCATCTCTTATTAAAGTTGGAGAGCACTCATGGGCATCTTTTTTCTAGTACTGATCATCTACCTTACAAATAAAGCTAATCGATACATAACATCACTATTCTTTATATTACTTATTAGTCTTTTTCTCTATAAAATAACAGCTTGCCCGGATATTTTATGCGTTTGTCGTACTAAGGACCAACAGTATTTATCCAGTAATACTACTCCACTTTTTATAAATATGGGGATGGTGCTGAGCGGCTTGATTATCTAACCCATAATGAACAAACCAAATAAAAAACACTCGGATTTCATTGAATCTAAGTGTTTTTCGCACATTTTATAGGAATATTATACTTACATTTAGTGAAAAGACCGACTGCCTATCATAATTGTTACATACTTTCCGATTTTATTTTCCCAGAGGTAGGGTTTATATAAGATTGATAAGATTTCCAATATACAAAAGCAACAAGAACAGATCCGCCTATGGCATTCCCTAAAAATACAGGTACAAAGTTATTAAAATAATCCATCCAGGTAAAATAACCTTCGAATATCGCTGCCGGAATCACAAACATATTCGCTACCACGTGCTGAAAGCCAATTGCTACAAATGCCATGATAGGAAACCAGATCCCTGCTATCTTTCCTGCAATGTCGTTGGCACTGTAAGAAAGCCAAACACCTAATGCCACAAGCCAGTTACAACCAACACCCGAAATAAGGGCCGGCCAAAAATCAACATCTATTTTATGAGCAGCCACGTCCACCGTTTTTTCGAGATAGACACCGCTGGCTGTAAACTCTCCTAAGTGGCCAAAGAAATAAGCTACAAAAATAGCGCCTGCGAAGTTACTAATCGTAATCCAAAACCAATTGTGAACTAATCGTGAGAAAGGAATCCGTTTGGCAAGCCAGGCCATTGGCACTGCCATCATATTACCAGTCAATAATTCTCCGCCTGCAATTAAAATTAAAATAAGTCCAAGTGGGAAAACAGATGCACCAATAAATGTTCCAAAGGTCCCCCAGTCTTCAGGCAAGCTTGCGGTTACTCGGATATATAGTAAATAACCCACAGATATATAAGCACCGCCCAAAAATCCCAATAGTAATAAATTTGTTAAAGGTAAACTGGTCTTCTTCACACCTGCTTCTACTGCTGCTATGGCAATTTCCTGTGGAGTTTTGAAACCCATGTATGTTCTCTCCAATCTATGTAATACGTCTTCCACATCATCATATGGAAATAATTATCAATCTATCCAAGTTTATTATATTCGTATTTTAGAAAGGCTTAAAGAGAACATTTTATGAATAATTCAAATTCTAATGATGTTAACTAAAAAACCCCCTCCGTTTTTTACAGATGGGGATTTTATTTATATCGTTTTTTTATGTTCTTTTAATTCTTCATCAATCATGGAATCGAGTTTTATAATACTGGCTTTCGCTCTTTCATACTCAATCTTCCGATAATGGTGAAGGCCGCCTTCCTCTTCATCTTTTTCATCTGCCCATTTAACAATCTGTTGAAGAGGCGTTCTAACAATATCATTTGAAGGTAAAAAGGAATCTGTATGAAATAAAATTGCGAGGGAGATTGTTTTCGCCTGAACCGGATTCTCACCGAGCCTTATTAATAATTTATGCGCTCTTTCAGCGCCCTTAATTGGATGTATATCGTTTTTTCTATATAAATCATAATCCCATTTACCATTACGGTACCAAGTAAAATGTCCAATGTCATGGAGCAAACCTGCTTTTGCTGCAGAATCAACATCGATATTCTGTTCTTTCGCTAAATGAAAGGCATGGTAAGCGACGGCAATTGCATGTGCCAAGCCAGAACGATTTAAATATTTTTGAGCAATGCGGTGCTCAAATATATCAAGTAAAGTTACTTCTCTCATAAGTTCTCCCTCCCTGGTTATTTTTGTATATTTATAAAGATAAATTTATATTTTTGTGCATTATAGCATGGATACTTCACTGTTTAAAAGGAATTTATTATTCTATAAAATTACCTTGTTTCTGTACTTTTAAACGAAATTTTACAATCAGCCTTTCTTTACCCCCTTATTCGCATTCATTCTTTTGCTCTTTAGGGCTGGTATTGTCGCTAATCCTAAAAAATCATGGCAGCTGTCGAAATAGTCACATGGACCAAGTTATTATTCATTATTGTATGTTCATGCCATGTCTTTAAAAACGGCAAAAGTCGCAGTTGGGCAGATACTAGTTTAGAAAAAACACGAGTATTTCCGAATAACCCCATACAAAAATATCCAGGTGGACTTGTTTATCATCATCTAAAAAGGGAATTTTGTGTATACAGGGAGGAGGAGTACAAATGAATCAGTATCAAACTTTTTTCTTCGAGGATGATGGTAGGATACCTAATAATCCAAACTTACCAGTCCTTCTATATGATCAAGCTGTAGACAACCCTAAATCCACTATGGAAAGCCTATTTAATAAAAATCAATGGCTAAATAGTTGGACAAATGGGGTATTTGACTATCATCATTATCACAGTAATTCACATGAGGTACTTGGGGTCATTAGTGGTGAAGCCACCCTTATGATTGGCGGTGAAACAGGAAGGGAGATTCATGTTCAGTCAGGTGATGTGATTATTCTTCCTGCCGGAACCGGCCATAAACGCCTTAGAGCCAGCTCTGACTTTTCTGTCGTTGGAGCTTATCCAGATGGAATGGACTATAACACTAAATACGGGAAAGAAAATGAACGTCCTGAAGTATTAGAGGATATTAGCAAGGTACCGATTCCGAAAACCGATCCTATCACTGGCAAGGAAGGCCCTTTATTGAAAGAGTGGCAGGTATAATACCATTAGAGAAAATATAGATTTTAAGCCGTTCGATAAGATAGCGCGTCTTCAAATTATTCAGCGATTAATCCCCTGAATTTTTAATGTTCTGCAAAACAATATTTTACTGTCTTTCAAAATGTTTCAAAGACTATTAATAGGGAATAAAGAACTTACTAAAATGAATATATAGGGGAATTATTATATGCTGGAGACAAAAACAAATTTAAGTTTATTAGAAAAACAAGATATGACCAATCCACAAATCGTACCCAACTGGGTAACAGAAGAATACCAGACATTTCATAACATTGTTACAAACCCAACATTTCCATGTTACTTTGGGATGAAAGCGGAAAATAAAGGAGAGCTCCGTTATGCGTATATGACTCATAATGATTGGTCCTCTCTCCCAAAAGCAGTAGAAAGCTTCCTGGAACTATTTAAGGAGCCACCTCACATAAGACACGGATTATTTGTTTTTGTTGAACCTGAAAAAGAGGAGCGCGATATCCCATACTATAGAGATTACTTTTGGAGAATTCTACAGTATTTACACGAGCATGATCCGAAGCTTTGGCCTGCGGATAAACCGAAGGATCCTGAACATTTCCTTTGGGACTTTCACTTTGCAGGTGAACCATTCTTTATCTTCGGCAATTGCCCTGCCTACAAGCAACGGAAAACCCGTGACCTCGGTAATAGTTTAGTTCTTGGCTTTCAACCGCGAATGATATTTGAAGGACTTGAAGGGACTGAAAAAGGCGGGATAATGTCCAGAGAGAAAGTTCGTGAACGAGTAGAGAAATGGGATCAGCTCCCTAAGCATCCGGATATCAGCCATTATGGAGATCCAAATCATAATGAATGGAAGCAATACTTTATCGGCGATGATATAGAACCAATCGCAGGGAAATGTCCATTTCACCATAAAGATTCATAATCATATAAAAAGAAGCTGATCATTGAATCAGCTTCTTTTTTTATAGAATGGAAGCTTGCAAGCTTAAAGATTCGATACATTATTTAATGATGTGCTGAACCCGTCCCACCTGACCATCCGTTAACCGTACTTTAATGCCATGCGGATGGGTTGCTGAATTGGTTAAAATATCTTTAACGATACCGCGAGTTAATGCACCTGAGCGCTGGTCCTTTTTTAACACGATATCCACTTCCAG
Organism: Pradoshia sp. Z6_59; assembly: GCF_058267515.1. Lineage (NCBI taxonomy): Bacteria > Bacillati > Bacillota > Bacilli > Caryophanales > Bacillaceae > Pradoshia > Pradoshia sp. Z6_59. The sequence goes on along the minus strand of NZ_JBZCPP010000003.1, from coordinate 254,863 downwards.
TCCTGCTCGTATATCACTGCGATTCTTTCCATTATTCATTTTTCTAACCTCCCTTATTTATCTCGATCCATAAATACATTCATTGAGCATAACGTAATCTATCCACTAATGGTATAATGGACAAATAGTAAAATCCACTTTTTTGGAGGCAATATGTTAACTTTTGAAGAAAAAATTGCAATTATAGAGTCCTTTACGGAACTCGAACGTAAAAATGTTTCACTTGGGCGTATCAACTATCAATATCCTGAAAGCAAATTAGATAAATCGAATGTTGTTTATCACCTGCATCCAAACGGTAATGGTTTCGTTTATGCAGAAGGCATTCCCGGGTACCGTGTGGGTCAAAAGGGATTGGTGAATATCAAGGATTTTTCCGCTGAGCAATTGAAAACAATCCTCGCTAAATCTATAGAGCTTCTATCTACTGATCCTTATGAAGATTATGCTGGCGATATAGCAGGTGAAGAAGAAACCTGGAGAAATAACGAAGGACATACTCTTACCGTTATAGCAGAAGAGGATATGTGGAATGTATATGCTGGCTTAAACCTAGATGGCACATTCCCATCCTACAATGAAGCCAAATCTTATTTAATGGAAGAAGGATTCCATAAAGTAAAGTAAACGAACCTAACAGCCCATTGGTCATTCATAATCCAGTGGGCTGTTCCTATTTAATCCTACAAATAACCGGACCATGTATTCAGACACTACCTCATTATTTACCAGAAAACTCTGCCTTTCGCTTCATAAAGAAGGCACTGATTCCCTCCATCGCATCTTCCGAACGGGCTATTTTCAGCATATTTTCCAATTCAATTGAGATACCTTCCTCTAAGGAAACCTCTGTCCCTCTCCTCACAGAATCAAGAATCCCTTGAACCGCAAGCGGCGGTCCTTCAGCTAAATTGGTTGCAATCGCTAATGTTTCATACTTCAGCATATTAGCAGGCACAACTTTGTTGATCAAACCATACTCCATTGCTTTAATCGCCGAAATTTTTTCACCGCTTAATAGTAATTCAAGAGCCCGCCTGCTGCCAATCAATCTAGGCAGCCGTTGAGTGCCCCCATAGCCAGGCATAATTCCGAGCTTTATTTCCGGAAGGGCAAACTCTGCTGTGTCTGCAGCTATTACCAAGTGGCAAGCCATTTGCAGTTCATTCCCACCACCCAACGCACGACCGTTTATGCTTGCAATGATAGGTTTGGAGAAAGACTCAATTCGATTAAATAGATCATGCATGCCTTGAATCGTTGCCCTCGCTTTTTCTGGATCCGCTAAATCTGCAAATTCATTTACATCTGCACCAGCCGAAAAAGATTTTTCTCCCGCTCCGGTTAATATAATAGCTCTAATCGTATGATTGTTTTCGATATCATCCAAATAGGTGCCAATCTCATATAATGTATCTCTGCTCAATGTATTTAGGGGAGGTCGATTGATCGTAATGATTGCCACCCTATTTGTTACCTCCAACAAACAATTTTGCCCCATTATCCTACCTCCCTTTCCAGTATAACGGCAATTGCCTGACCAAAGCCGATACACATGGTAGCAAGCCCAAATCTTCCGTTTGTTCTTTCCAATTCATTAAGTAAAGTAGCGATAATACGAGCACCGCTTGCGCCCAGAGGATGGCCCAATGCAATTGCTCCTCCATTTGGATTTACTTTATCCATGTCTGGTTTCAGCTCTTTCGCCCATGCTAATACAACTGAAGCAAAGGCTTCATTCACTTCAAAAATATCGATATCATTAATGGAAAGACCTGCCTTACCCAATACCTTTTGTGTTGCCGGGATAATACCTGTCAGCATAATTTCAGGATCTACACCTGCAAGAGCAGTGGCTAGGACCTTCGCTTTTGGCTTTACACCCAATTCCTTAGCTTTTTTTCTGGATGCTACTAATACTGCAGCAGCTCCATCACTGATTTGACTTGAATTCCCTGCCGTTACTCCCCCCTCAGGCATAAATGCAGATGAGAGACTAGCAAGCCGCTCAATGGATGTATCAGCACGTGGTGTTTCATCATCAGCTAAAATACTCTCTTCATTGTCAGCGTTTTTTACGGAAATGGGGACAATTTCATTTTCAAACCTTCCTTCCTTAATGGCCTGAAGGGCTTTTTGGTGACTTTTGTATGAAAAATCATCCATTTCTTCTCTTGAAATTTCCCAGCGCTCTGCAATTAATTCTGCAGAAAACCCCTGAGGTATAATCGTATGTTGATCTAAGAGACTATCACTGAAATCTCCTCCATCGCTTCCCATAGGTATACGATTCATACTTTCCACGCCTGCTGCAATAACACAATCAGACATACCCGCCATTACGGAGTGAGCAGATTGGGCAAGAGTATCCAAACTCGAACCACACATGCGATTCACACTCACACCGCATACCTCGACCGGAAATCCTGCAATCAAGCCGGCTAATCGGCCGATATTATAACCTTGTTCACCAATTTGTGTTACACAGCCCATCTTGATATCTTCAACCTCTATAGGATTAATCCCTGTGCGGTTGATTAATTCTTTTAAAACATGTGCTGCCATCTCATCAGGACGGTTATTCGCAAGTGATCCTTTCTTTCTGCCAATCGACGTTCGAACCGCATCAATAATGACCGCATCCAAATCTTTCATGATTCGCTTCCCTCCTTTACTTAGAAAGTAAATAGATCAATACCGCCCGCAACTGGCAAACCAACTCCTGTAATATAAGAGGCCTCTTTACTTGCCAAGAAGGCTATGGCATTTGCAATATCATCTGGTTCTCCAGGACGTTTAAAGGCAGTTCTGGCAATCATCCGCTCCCGCATAGCCGGGTTTGTCATTTGAAAAGCCTCCGTATTAATAATTCCAGGAACAATCGCATTTACAGTAATATTGTATTTGGCCCCTTCTAAAGCCAACGATTTCGTAAATCCCAAAATCCCTGCTTTTGTCGTTGCATAGCTTGTCTGTCCATATCCGCCCAATGTACCTGCAACAGAAGCCATATTAATGATGCGTCCATATTTTTCGTTCTTCATATATTTCCAGACTGATTTACAGCAATTATAGGCACCCGTTAAATTAACATTTAAATCCCTATTCCAATAATCATCATTTTGGTCTTCCAACCTCGCTGTATGATCCAACGTTCCAGCATTATTCACCAGAATGTCTATGCGGCCATATTGATCAACCACTTCAGCCATCACTCGTTCAACCTCTTCACGGTTCGTAACATCCATTCGAAAGGCAGACGACTTACGGCCAAGCTCTTTAATTTGTTCAGTCGTTGATTTTGTAAAGATTGTTTTCGATTGAACCATAATTTGTGAAATCGGACCAAGTCCCTCTGATGTTGAATCCAGATTTTCATCATCCTCTATCAAAATATCAGTCACGATTACATCAGCACCTAATGCTGCCAATTTTAGCGCATCTGCTCTGCCAATCCCTCTGGATGCACCGGTAACAAGAGCTACTTTTCCTTCCAGTGAAAATGACATACTCAATAATCTCCTTTCGATTTAGGCAATGACAGACCGACTGCCACTTCATTAGCAGCAACCTCGATTTCTGCATATGCGTCTTCTTCATACATTTGTTCAATAACTTCTTTATACTTTTCTTCTATTTCTTTAAAACGTACCTTTAAGGACGGAGTCATCTCCCCATCCTCCACAGTCCATTCTTTCGTTACAATGATTAGTTTTTTGGGCTGTTCATAGCGTGCGAATTTATGAGTATTGGATTTTACTTCTCTCGTAATCAATTCCTGTACTTTTTTATTCGTAACCATCTCATTGACAGAACCACGAATGCCCTTCCTTTTGCACCAGCTCTTAAGATTTTCATAATTTAAAGTTAATAAGGCGATTACATACTTCTGATTTTGTCCAACTAAAACGGCATTTTCGATATAAATACTTTGGTGAAGTGCATTTTCCACGGGCTGGGGAGCCACATTCTTTCCCGAAGTAAGTACAATAATCCGCTTCTTTCGATCCACAATTTTTAGGAAGCCATCATCATCAAACTCGCCTATATCGCCAGTCTTGAACCACCCATTTTCAAAGTGTTCCTTGGTTGCCTCTTCATCATGATAGTAACCTTTCATGATACTTGGGCCTTTAACCAGTACCTCACCATCCTCTGAGATATGGACATCCAGGTTGGGCAATGGTTTTCCAACTGTTCCAACTTTGGTTCTGGAAAATGGATTTACGCAGATAACGGGGGAGGTTTCTGTCAGACCATATCCTTCAAGGACCGGAAGATCAACACTCCAGAAAAACTTTCCGATTTCCGGATTTAAAGCTCCTCCACCTGATATAAAGCCTCTGATTCTTCCACCCAGTTGTTTTTTTACTTTTTGATAGACAAGTTTATCAGCTATTTTCCACTTTCTCCTAAACTCTTTCGGTAGTTCACTCTTACGAACCATTACATCTGTAGCACTGGATAAATAATATTGATATCTTGTATCTCCGACTCTAAGTGCCCAGTCAAAAATTTTCCTGCGAATAGGGGTACCGGATTCGACCATCTTTTGAGCCTGGGCATATACTTTTTCAAATAACAATGGGACACTGACTAGGACGGTTGGTTGTACTTCTAGAAGGTTTTGTTGTACGGTATCAATATTTTCTGCATAAGCAATTGTTGCACCAACTGACAAAGGAAAAAATTGACCTGCCATACGTTCAAATATGTGGGATAGTGGTAAGTGGGATAACATGATGTCGTCAGGCCGGGCCTCCAACACCCAAAACTGAACGCCTTCAACATTTGATAAAATATTTCCATGCGTTAACATCGCACCTTTTGGATAACCGGTTGTTCCCGAGGTATGAATAATCGTTGCTAAATCCTCTCTCGTTATTGTCTGGAAGCCATCTTCCCAGTTAACTAAAGGATGTTTTTCACCTGCTGACATTAATTGCTCCATTGTCAGCATATCTTCTTTCTCTTTTGCTAAGGAATCACCGGGGTAAAAGATAATCAGTTTTTCGAAAGCAGAATTGCCTTGAATCTTTTGCAGTTGCTTTTGATTCTCTACAAAAAGAAACTTACAATCTGCATTACTGAGAATGTAAGAAATCTGATCAGATGGTAAAGTTGAATGGATTGGCACACTGACTGCGCCCAAACTAATAATTGAAATATCGCTTATGGCCCAATAAGGATTATTATCAGATAATATAGCTACATGGTCATTAGGACCAACCCCATAATGTGCCAGTCCGGCAGCTGTTTGTGAAACCTGTATCCAAAAATCCCTGTATGTGATCCCTTTATATTCACCCGCTACTTTTACTAAAAAACCATTCTTCTGTGAATTTTTTTGGGCTGTTCTCCAAACCATCTCTACCAAATTTGCAGGTTTCATAAAACACCTCCCTTAGGCCTAAACGTCGTAGAGTCACAAAGACGTTGCCACACACTGTGGCGTTATTGTTCTTTGATCATCTATACAGTTGTTCCAGCCTATCGTTTGATTCAGTTTCGGACATAAGTGATGCTGCTGCAGGAGAGAAAGAGCACTCTCTTGTAGCAGCACCTCCTCTTATGCTTGTCGCGGGTCAACACGATGTGGCGTTTTTAGTCTTTGGTCCACCTTACATCGTTTCAGCTTTTCGCGAGATCCAGCTTCCGTGGCTAAAAGCTCGGGACATAAGCGTAGCCACTCGGGAGGGAGAACACCTCCCTACGTGACTCCTCTTATGCTTGTCGGAGGCCAACAGGATGTTGGTCACGAAGACGTTGCCACACGATGTGGCGTTTTTAGTCTTTGGTCCACCTTACATCGTTTCAGCTTTTCGCGAGATCTAGCTTCCGTGGCTAAAAGCTCGGGACATAAGCATAGCCTCTGCGGGGGAAGTTCATCCCCTACGAGCCTCTGTCTTATGCTCCTCGCTTTTGAGCAAGCCACTCCAGCCTTTCTTGAGATCTAGCTTCGGCTCCTAGCTCCTCGAGTCATAAGTGTAGCTGCTGCTGGAGGGAGAACACCTCCCTACGTGACTCCTCTTATGCTTGTCGGAGCTGAACAGTCGCCTCAGCCTTTCTTATAAATATTCCTTTACGTTATATTGTTTCAGTATTCCTTCTAGTTTGATGGCTTTGCCGATGTCGCCTTTGATTTTTAGTTTGCCGGACATGAAGGCTACGGTTCCGTTTAGTTTGCCGAGAAGGAATTGGCGGAAGTTTTCGACAGACATGGTGAGTGTACAATCTGCTGGTGTTTCTTCTCCTTCGACTACCTCGGCCTGGCCATCTTGGATATTAAGTTGATAGATTCCTTCTTCGGAGCCGGTGATTGTGAACTGATAGCGTGTCGTAATTCCTTGGATTGGTTGAGGATCACTTTTAAGTGCTTCCTCAATTTTTTCAAAAGACTCTCTTAATGTATAATCTTCAATTGCTTTTCCCATTTTAAAATTCCTCCCTTTAAAAATATTTTTTGATTTTTCAGTTTTATTTAGATGCAGAATTATTGTCCTGCCGTTTCACCACCTCCTGAACGTATATAAAATCATTACACGCGGATACCATATGGTTCATACAGATGACGTGCAATGATTAATTGCTGAATTTGATTAGTCCCTTCAAAAATGTCATAAATTTTTGCGTCACGATATAATTTCTCTACTAGATGTCCCTCAAGACCATATGGACCGAGTATTTCCTGACAGGCTGAAGTGACCTCCAATGCAATCTTTCCACCATAGGCCTTACACATGGCGGCTTCTTTTGCATTCGGTTTTCCCAAATCTGCTTTCCAGGCGGCTTCCCAGGTTAACAAACGAGCTCCCTGAATTTTTTGCTGCATCTCTGGGAGGAGTCTAAGCGCTTGATGATAATGGTTGCCGTGCTGAGGATATTCTCTTTTCACAAAATCCAATGTATATTCATAGGATGCTCTTGCAATTCCGGTAGCCATGGCTGCGATTATCGGCCTAGTGTTATCGAATGTTTTCATAGCGACTCTGAAACCACCTGATCCATCCGCTTTATTGACATAGGCCTCTTCTCCACCTAAAAGGTTTTCGTCCGGAACAAAGCAATCCTCAAATACAAGCTCTGCTGTTTCAGAAGCACGAAGGCCCATTTTTTCCGCTAGCCTCGAGCATGAAAAGCCAGGTGTATCTTTTTCTACGACGAATGCCCGATGCCCGGCTCTACCTAAATAACGGTCTACCGTAGCAAATACAACAACCCAGGAAGCTCTTTTACCGTTTGTAATAAATATCTTCTGTCCGTTTATCACATAACCGCCGTCTACTTTAACAGCTGTGGTCTGTAAACCGGATACATCAGAACCTGCCTCTGGTTCAGTCAAAGCATATGCTCCCCACTTCGGTTTCTCATCTCTGGAGAAAATGGATAAAAAACGTTCCTTTTGTTCCGGTGTCCCACTATGCTGAACAGGCGGACCTCCAAGCCCTGGCCCGGGTAGCGTCAAGGCAATCGCGCAATCTCCCCAGCCTAATTCCTCAGAGGCAATGACTCCCAATCGATTTCCTTGGCGCTCCTTCGCTTTTTTAGAATCTTTTTTCTTTTTATCATCAGTGGACTCTCCGAAAGAAGACATGCTTAAAGAAATTCCGAGTTGATTTACTTTATCCAGCCAATCATCCGGTACTTTCTTTAATTGATCGGCAATCATGGATACCGGCCGTATTTCATTTTCAGCAAACCAATGGACTACTTCCTTAACTTGACTTTGATGCGGCGTCAACTCGTATGTGATCATGGCTCATCCCCCTCTCCTTACCATACATAATCCAGTTTCCGGCTCTGATTTCTAAATCACCCTCTTGTTCAAACCAGCCGACTTGTGCCTGACCGTCCCTCATCCATTTCTCTACGGGATGCTCTTGAACATATCCATGCCCACCAAGGAGCTGTACAGCTGAATCTGTTACATATCGGAGCGATTGATGTGCTTTGTTAAGTGCCTGGATACTGTGGAAAACAGCATCAGATTCACCGTCATCAATTTGTTTTGCCGCATATAAAACAAGATGCCTTGCTGCACCCGTCTGGATAGCCATTTGTGCAAGGTTAAAAGAAACACCCTGGAATTTTGCAATTTCTACCCCAAACGCTTTTCTCTGGGAGGTATATTCAGCTGTGTAATCAAGGGCAGCTGCCATAACACCAATTTCTTTGGCAGCCTCTAATGTTCGTATACGGCTCAATGATTCATCCATCCAATTTTCAGCGTCTATACCACTGGCCAAAACACTCTCGTTGGAAACGCTTACTTCATTTAGCTGAATTCTTGAAAAGCCGGCACTCAATAGCCCCAAACGATAATCACCTTCTAGCACTTTCCATGAATGATTATTTTCTTGGTCTATCCAGAGCAATACTGTTTCTCCATTAGTAGCAGTTCCTGCAATTAATAGATATTCAGCCTTTTTGGCATTTTTCAGCGGACTCGTCTCTCCATCAATGATGTATCCATTGTCTATTTTTTTGATTTGGAGTTTATGTTGATTTGGATAAACAAAGGCGACTGTTGGACAAATTCCCGTTTCACATTGAGCTTGATAAAAAGAAAATGCATTATGTTCCTCTCTAAGTCGAATAAACGAAGCTCCCTCCCCGGCTCCCGGAAGCCCCTGAATAGTATCAAGGTCACCATAGGCAAGCGCCTCAACAATCTGTATCTGGGAAACGAGCGGCAATTCCAACCCACCGTATGATTGAGGCAGTTCTAAATTTAATAATCCAAGGTCACTCAACTTTCTAACTATGTCCTTACTTACACCCTGATTTTTTTCCGTTTGCCTGGCATAGGGACGGATCTTTTGAATCGCAAAATCCTTTGCTACATTAACAAATGCCTTTTCTTCCTCACTTGGCAAAAAAGAAACCAACTTTCTCCCTCCTTCATATCAATAGTTTATTAATTTGAGAGACTGCTAAATGATCGCATGACCAATCGGTTTAATAATCTAGCAAGATATTCTACATCTGTCTTTTGATGATTTGGTTCCCGGAATTTTTGAATGACGACTTCATTAATTGCTCCAACCATTGCCTGAGAGATGATCTTAACTTCCTGTTCATTCACATTCTCCGGAAACTCCCGGTAGGCAAAAACAAAGATGAGATCCGCGAAACTTTTAAGTGCTTCACGTCTGACCAGTTCTACTTCGAAAGAAACTCCGACTGATTCAAGTAAAATAAAATTGGCAACAGCCTTATTGGAAAAGCAAATTTCCAAATAGCGAAAAATTCCGGCATATGCTTTATAACCAATTCGTGGTTCCCGTAAGGCTGCAAGCTTAATCTCTTCTGCAACTTCTCCAATCAAGCTTTCACAAAGAGCAACAATCAACGTCTCTTTATTGCCGAATTGTTGGTAGAACGTTGTTTTCGAGACATGTGCATACTCAACTATATCCAGGACTGATGTATTCTTGTAGCCTCTTGTAGTAAATAATTGCAAGGCTGCGTATAGCATTTTATCTCTGGCTTCGGTCGGCAGATCATTAACATATAACATTCTTATCATTCCAATCCCATATGTGAGTACGAATACGTATTGGTATCATCATACCTGCACAAAAGGGAAATTTCAACATAATTGCCAGAAAATTTAATTTATTTTATTCGACAAAAAAAGAGCCTCCCAAAGTGTATGGGCGTAGCTCTTAAATGAAATGTTTATTTAAATGTCTCAGGATAGATTTTTTCAGCTATCAGTTGCAAGCCTTCTGTTAAACGTGGTCCTGGTCTTGATACTGTGTCATTATCTACATCATAAACCTGCTTATTTTTAACGGCAGGTACCTCGGACCAAGCTTTTCTTCCATATACCTTTTCTTCAGGATTTTCAATATAATAGCCATATGTAGTAAGAATAACATCTGGATTGCGTTCAATGACTTGTTCTTCATTCATTGTTACCCAACCCTCTTGATCAGCGGCAATATTCTCTGCCTGAATGATATCAAGCATTTCGTCTATATAGGTTCCGTTGGCCGCTGTATATAAATCCGGTGAGGAAGATACTTCAATCCAAACCTTCTTCTTATCTTTTATAGCGTTTGCTTTCTCTTTAATTTCCGCTACTTCTTTTTTCATATCTGAAATAATTTCATCAGCTTTGTCTGATGTTCCTGTTGCTTTAGCAATCAATTCAATTGTTCCATATGCACCATCAAACGAATTGGCGTCAGGTACGATAATGACATCAATACCCGCTGTTTGGAATTGTTTAATGGTATCCTTGGCATTATTAAAATGACTGGCGGAAAGCAGTAGGAGATCCGGATTCAATTCCAGCACTTTTTCAATATTGATTTCTAACCCGCCAACCTTAGGTTTATTAGCAGCTTCTGTAGGGAAATTACAATAATCTGATACACCAATGATTTTCTCTCCAATACCTAGTGCATAAACCGTTTCAGTATTGCTTGGCAGCAAGGATACGATGGTTTCCGGCTTTTCCTCAATCCTGATGCTTTCTCCTGATCCATCTCTTACCTCAACAGGAAAGCCAGAGGAGGTTGATTCAGAATTCTCTTTCTTCTGGTTTGAGTCATCTTTAGTTGACGAACACCCAAACATTAACATAGACAGCATAAGCACTAGTATAAATAAAAATAAATGATTTCGCTTTTTTAACATAGTTATTCCCCTTTCCAACATAATAAAAAAACCTTAGCTCGAAAAAAGCTAAGGCGAAAACCCATATTAAAGTAACAGGATTGGACTCGCCCACTTTTCCCTCCGAAAAATAGTATATACGAAAGTAAGAGCAGGTCTCCTGGCTCTACGCATCAATTTACTCTGATTTACCTTCCCATGCTCTAAATCGGGAGCCGGTGGTTTACAAATCATTTCATCCGCGTATACAGTAGCGGGGGCTGCACCGGATTTGAACCGGTTTCCCTATTATCCTAATAAATAAGGCACTCTTACATTATTCAATATTCATATTTTTTATATGATCAGTTTCAGTGTTTTCTTTATTCTTCTTCATATTCAACATCAGTATGTTCCCTGCAAAATTGTAAAACCATCGATAATTCATCTTCCTCAAGCTCAAAATCCAAAATACTTTGTGTTTCACTTTCTATAAACTCATATTTTGAAATTTGGTCCTGATTTTCATCCATCACATATATAACACGCAACAGAAGACCCTTATCGGTATATAGTTCATCTTCCTCGGGAACGGAAATCTCCAGCAAATATTCGAACCTTTCTCCAGAAAGGATACCAAATGGGTCCTCCAGTTTCTCAACTGTATAACTTTGTATCTCGATCATCTTTATCAACCTTTCTAAAATGCTTATGTCTATTATACATGTTACATCTCTTTATTAAACATTTTACCCAATTATTCAGCTCCATTTAGGAATATTTTTTAATAAGATTCAAAAACTATATTAAAATCACTTAACCCATAGGAGTTTATTATGCGTACTCTATCTGTTCTCACATTGCTCATTATCCAGCTTCTCATTCCATCTGAAACATTTGCAAAGACAGCCTATCTCAGTTTTGATGATGGTCCCTCAAATATCACACAGGAAATCCTGGATATCCTCAAAGTCCAGGATGTCAAAGCAACCTTTTTTGTAACGGGAACAGCCAGTCCTGGACATATGTATTTATATAAAGATATTGTAAAAAGAGGACACGCTCTTGGATTGCATTCCTATTCTCATAATTATTCCAAAATTTATCGATCGAAGGATACATTTTTCAAAGACATTAATCAGCTGGAAGAATTCCTGAAAAAGGAAGTAGGCGAAAGTCCAAAAATTTTGCGGTTTCCCGGCGGCTCAAATAATTATGTCGCAAAACAATATGCCGGTACTGATTTAATGGATCAATTAAAGACTGAGGTAGTAAAAAGAGGATATAAATATTATGATTGGAACTGTGATGCTAACGATGGATTAAATCCTCCGATTCCAGAAAAAAAATTACTAAAATTAATTATGCAAGGGGTAGATGAAAAAGAAAATCTCTATATCCTCCTGCATGATTTTAACGGTAATACAACAATCGTGGATGGACTTCCGGAAATTATTCGCCGTCTGAAACATAAGGGATATACCTTCAAGATTATGGACGAATCAACACCATCCCTGGAATTTTAATTTTATTAAATGAAGAATATCATAACATACTGGAATTTCTTTATACTTATATCTGGGCATGTAGGCATATGTTGCAGCGCTGCCGGAAGAGTTTTCCCCACGACTATAGTTTACAAAAAAACGCCCTTTTCATTTGGGCGTTTTGTTTTTTATTATTCGACTACAAGGTAATTGCCATGTTCCATATTGATTACGTATTCTGGCTTTGGTGGCTTACCTCCGTGCTCCTTGATTTTCGCTTTATGGCCAGCGATGTGCTCAGGACTCTTTTCCCATGCTTTCCATGCATCTTCTGATTCCCAGCGGATGATCATGACAACTTCCTCTTGCCCACGTGTTGTTTTTTTCACTAACAACTCCCGGCTGATAAAACCTTCACGCTGCTCAATTAACGACGGACCTTGATCTGGCTTCTTTCTGAAGCGTTCCAATACCTTGTCTGAATTTCCCTCTGTCACTATCCACTTACGGATTTGAACAAACATACTTAATCGCCCCTTATTAAAGGAGCATGTCCCACTTGAGACATGCTCCTTGATATGAAGATTATTTTAATTCATTTAAGATTTCATCTAATTTTTCTGCTTCAGTCGTTACACCGTTACTTGAGAAGTACCAGTTAACACCGTCTAAGTAGACAATTTTGCCTTCTTTGTAAGCACTAGTTTTTTTGATAATATCATTTTCAATATCTTTTTTAATTGTTTCTACATCAGAAGCTGTACGGTCGATAATCAATAATACTTCAGGATTGACAGAAAGGATTGACTCATATGAGAAATCAGAACCGTGAGAAGATGCTTCGATATCAGTTGTTGCTGGCTTGAAGCCAAAGTCATTGTAAACATATGCGAAACGGGAATCTTCACCATTGTCGAAACCAGAGATTTTCTTGTCATTATACATCGCTACTAATGCATTTTCATAACCAGCAGCTTTTTCTTTTACTGCATCAACTTTCGCTTGTAATGAAGCTTTCAATTCTTTGCCCTTTTCTTCTTTATCGAAGATTTTAGCTGCTAAATCTACTGTTTCAAATACACCGTCTATGTAGCTTTCGTTGTCAGAACCGATGAAAATAACGTTTGGTGTAATTTCTTTTAATTGTTCATAAAACGGTGTTTGGCGGCCAGAGATGAAAATAACATCCGGCTCAGCAGCTGCTACTGCTTCAAAATCGATTTGCTTTAATGTCCCTACATCGGCAACACCATCAGTAACATATTTTTCTTTTAAGTGCGCTGGCATATTGCCTTTACCGCCGCCTGCAGCCACTCCTACGATTCCTTCAACACCCATTGCATCAAGTGTATCTAAGAATCCATAGTCAAGTGTAACGATACGTTCAGGCATTTTATCTAATGTTACATCTTCAAATGCAGTTTTTTTACCTTCTTCGTCTTCACGAGATTCAGTTAAAGATGGCACTGTCATTGGGAATTGAGAACTTTCAGTAGTTCCCTTTTCTTCTGTTTGTTCAGAAGACTCTCCTGTTGTTGATTCTTCGCCTGTATTACAAGCTGTCAGCGCTAATGTTAACGCTGCCATAGCAGTTAATAACTTCCACTTCTTCATCCTTTGTCTCCTCCTAAAATACGTTGTTTTTTTAATTGAAAACGATTATCATTTTCACTCGACATTCTCATTCTAAATGAGAATCACAAAATATGTCAACAGTTTTGAAGTGTTTGATAATTTTTTTAGCATAGCTGTCAATCAAGCCAAGCATCTTAAATAGCTAGGAGGTGACTCAACATAACAAAGGACCTCAAAATAATCAATTACTTTGAGGTCCTCTGAAAAATTTAGTAAAACTTAACTTAATTAAGATCTTACTGATCTATCTTAAAATATTTACCGGAACACTTCCTCAGAAATTAATGTGAATTAAAGTATACACATATACGACATCCATCTTGCTCTTGTACAGGAATATGCATGTCATATACATCACGCAAGGATTCTGAGTTAATAATCTCATGCGCTGGACCATCCTTTATCAGACGCCCATCCTTTAACGCTACGATGCGATCAGAGTATACAGAAGCAAAGTTGATATCATGCAAGACAATTACAACCGTTTTCCCTAACTCATCTACCAGCTTGCGCAGTATTTTCATAATTTGTACAGAGTGTTTCATATCCAGATTGTTTAATGGCTCATCTAGTAAAATATAATCCGTATCTTGTGCAATAACCATTGAAATAAAGGCACGTTGTTTTTGACCGCCTGATAATTCATCCAACAGCTTATCCTGCATTTCTGTTAGATTTAAATATTCCAGAGCTTGATCGACAATTCGTTCATCCTCTGCATTCAGCCGCCCTTTTGAATATGGATAGCGTCCAAAAGAAACAAGCTCGCGTACAGTTAAACGAATATTCAAGTGATTGGCCTGCCTTAAGATAGCCACCCGCTTTGCAAAAGCATCTGATTTCATTTTCTTAACATCAGTTTGATCTAAAAATACTTCACCTGTATCAGCATCTAAGAGACGGCTCACCATTGATAATAACGTCGATTTACCTGCGCCATTTGGACCAATAAAAGAAGTGATGGCTCGTGGTTGGATTTGCAATGTTACATTTTCAATAACAGATTTTTTCCCAAAGCTTTTAGAAAGCCCTTTAATATCAATCATCCTGCTTTCCTACTTTCCCTTAGTAATAAGTAAATAAAGTAAATCCCACCGACAAAGTTAATGACGACACTAATGGTCGTATTCAATTGGAAAACATGCTGGACAAGAAATTGTCCTCCAACAAGAGCAATGATACTGATCAAGCTTGCTCCAATAATTAATATGGAATGCTTATATGTAGCCAAATATTGATAGGCCAAATTCGCTACAATTAACCCTAAGAATGTAACAGGGCCAACCAGTGCGGTAGAAGTAGCGATTAAAATGGACGATAGAATCAGTACTCTCAGTACGATTTTGTCATAGCTGACACCAAGGTTAATCGCATTATCTCGACCTAGTGATACAACATCTAAATCACGTAATAATCGATATCCGTAGATAAAGGCGGCACATAAAATAACAATAGCAATGCCCAGTAATTCCGTCTTCACGTTCATAAAGCTAGCAAACAAGCGAGCCTGCAAACTTTCATATTCCACAGGATCTATTAGAACCTGCATGAACGTTACCAAACTTCCCAGTAATGTTCCAAGTATCATACCTGCTAATAATAGAAGAAAAATCGGATATTTATCTGCTCTGAATAAAAAACGATACAAGATCAATGCGAATGCTACCATCGCAATGATTGCTACACCAAAGTTTAAGTAACGGCTTACAACGAAGATTGAAGCTGACCCTGCCGTAAAATAAATGACTGTTTGAACAACTTCATACATCGAGTCAATCCCCATAACAGATGGTGTTAACAAACGATTATGTGTGATGGTTTGGAAGATAACAGTTGCATACGCAATTGCCGTTCCGGTAATAACCATAGCAACTATGCGCTCAATACGCTTTGGAAAGGCGTAACTAAAACCGCCCTGAATATTATAGAAAGCAAATAAAGCCATACATCCAATTGCAATAACAGCCAAAATAATTAGCCTTACACTATTTTTTCGCATATGCTTTCCCCCTAAACAACATAATTAAGAAGATCGCACTGCCAATTACTGCAACTGTAGTATTTACAGGTATCTCATATGGATGGACAATCAATCGGCTTAGAATATCACATGCCAATAAGAATGCCGCCCCCATAAATATTGTATGAGGGATTGTTTTACGTAAGTTATCGCCCAGATAAAGAGAAACCAGATTCGGTACAATCAAACCCAAAAACGGAATAATCCCAACCGTTAATATAACTGTTGTAGAAATCACCGATACAATGACAAGACCAATGTTTAACACGGTACGATAACTTAACCCCAAATTTTTTGCGAAATCTTCACCCATACCTGCTACTGTAAATTTATTCGCATATATATAAGCAAAAATAATTGCTGGAACCGCTACATACAACAGTTCATAGCGTCCTGAAACAATCAAGGTAAAGCTCCCCAAGAAAAACGTATCTACATTTTGCAAAACATCCGCTTCATATCCAATGAATGTTGAAATTGCCCCGATGATATTACCGTACATAATCCCGATTAGAGGGACGAATATGACATCTTTAAATTTAATGCGCTCAAGTAAATTCATAAAAATAAATGTACCGATTAATGCGAATGCAAAACTAAATAATATTTGCCCCATATAGGACATATTAGTAAAAAACACCATAGAGACAATGACACCTAGTTTTGCTGCATCTAGCGTACCTGCCGTTGTCGGTGATACAAACTTGTTTCGGCTTAAGCTTTGCATAATTAAGCCCGCAATTCCCATTCCTGCACCAGCTAAAATAATGGCCATTAACCGTGGTAATCGACTCATCAAGAAGATTTGCGTCTTGTCTGATTCCAAATCAAGCAAATCGCTCGGTTTAATATCAATAGCCCCTATAAATAGCGAAATAAAGGATAGGATAATAGTTGCTAATACTAACATCCATAGTCTCATTTGCAATCCCCGTCAAATTAATTTCTCAACAACATTATTGATAATGATAATCACTATTGAGTCGCCTTTAATTATAGTCAATGAAAATAGTAAAATCAACAACTAGCGATAATGATTATCAATGATAAAATGAAAATTTAGGAAAATTGTAACGATTTTAAGCTCCTTAAAAAGCTCTTCTAAAATAATACTCCTTTAAGTAACGATAGCTGTAATGAATCATCAACTATGGTTTTTGTAATGGGAAATTCTAAAAAGCATCCCTACTAATTAAATGGGGATTTCATTTAAACTCCTACTTAAGAATCATTTTTATACGATATCCACATAATTCGTAGTAATCTTATATGTTTTATTGTAATATACATCTATCCAATCAACGGAGGGATCTCATCATGATACAAATTATTAGTTATGGTCTTATCGTCGGACTTCTCTTAGGCTTTGTCTTACAAAGAGGACGTTTTTGTGTTGTCGGAGCATACCGTGACCTTCTTCTCGCTAGGGATGGACGCATGTTTCTCGCAACAATGATCGTTATTTCCATTCAGGCAATTGGTGTATATGCACTTGCAGCTAACGGAATCATCACCATCCAAGCGGATGCATTTCCGTGGTTAGGAACAATCGTTGGTGGATTTATCTTCGGAATTGGCATGGTTCTAGCCGGAGGATGTGCTACTGGCACTTGGTATCGGGCTGGTGAAGGGTTAATTGGGAGCTGGATTGCATTAGGCGGCTATGCACTTAGTGCCGCGATGACAAAGTTTGGGATATTAAGCGCAGTGGGCGGAAATGTACTATCCTATAGAACAAGCGATACGTATATCCATGAAACTTTCAACCTATCTCCATGGGTACTTGTCATTGCTTTTGCATTACTTATTGGCTTTTTCGTATACCGTAACTTAAAACAGCCTAAGCTGCCATCTTTTAACATGAAACAACAGAAAACAGGGATTGCCCATATTTTATTTGAAAAACGCTGGCACCCATTCATCACGGCGCTGCTCGTCGGTCTCATCGCTATTCTTGCATGGCCTTTAAGTGAAGCAACAGGGCGAATGGCCGGTCTTGGGATCACAACTCCAACCGCACAGTTGTTAACATTCTTTGTTAATGGTGATACATCCCTATTAAACTGGGGAGTTTTCCTTGTACTTGGCATCGGCCTTGGATCCTATATTGCCGCTCGCGGCAGCAATGAATTCAAATGGCGCCTTCCGGATAAAAGAACACTTGCATACAATGCTAGCGGTGGACTTATCATGGGGTTTGGTGCATCGCTTGCAGGCGGATGTACCATCGGAAATGGGCTTGTAAATACTGCTCTTTTCACATGGCAGGGCTGGGTTGCTGTTGTCTTCTTCTTATTAGGAACATGGACGGCTACTTACTTTACAATTATTCGAAAACAAAAGAAACAAAAAGCAGGTGCCGGCAATACAGCGGTGGCCTAATTTAATAGGAGGGTATACATTATGGCAAAAGTACTCGAAACAAACGGAATGGTTTGCCCCTTCCCACTAGAAGAGGCGAAAGTGGCAATTGCAGAAATGGCTGTTGGCGAAGAATTAATCATCAATTTTGATTGCACGCAAGGAACAGAAAGCATTCCGCGCTGGGCCGCAAAAGAAGGTCATGCAATTACTAATTTTGAACAAACAGGCAGTGCCGAATGGCAAATCGTCTTGAAAAAAGGCCAATAAATTAAAGAAGGGGCAGTCGCATAAATTTATTAGCGACTGCCCCTTGTTAATTCACCACAAAGTCTCTCCTATTAGCAATGCCTTCAATTGTTCTTTCGGTAACTGTCTTCTGCTCCACTCATCCAATAATCGCTCTAATGCTTCTGGTCCTGTATCATCAGCCAATCGATAGGCACCGTAATGCATAGGGATAAAATAGTCCCCTTTCAATTCTAAAAATGCTTTGATAGCATCTTCAGGATTAATATGAGAGCTTGCCATAAACCATTCAGGCTCATATGCTCCAATTGGCATAAGGACATAATTGAGTTGGAACTTCTCCGCAATATCTTTGAATCCTCTGAAATAACCTGTATCTCCAACAAAATAGACCGTTTCAGATGTATTGACTTTTTCAATCACCCATCCTCCCCAGTGGGAAGTATTCATATCAAAAGCCCCTCGTCTTGTCCAATGCTGCGCAGGAACAAAATGAAAGAATACATCTCCATGTTCGAATGTCTCCCACCAGTTTGCTTCATGAACTTTCCCATACCCTCTTTTTAAGAAAGCTTTCCCTAGACCGATGGGTACATAATAAACCGGGTCACCCTTCAATTTTTGGATGGTCGGGAAATCCAGATGATCATAATGTCCATGAGAAATTAAAACGGCATCGATTGATGGTAGGTCATCTATCTTCAAACCCGGTTCTGTCAGTCGGGTTTGAACACCCATCCGCCTCGCCCAAACTGGGTCAGTCAAAATATTTATCCCTGCCATTTGAATTAAAAAGGTTGAATGGCCAATCCAGGTTATAGAAGTTCGGGATTGATTTCTTTTTAGCTCCTCAATCTGTGGGTTATCAACACGGCTAATTTGAGTTTTTAAATCCTTTTGTTTTCTCCGCCGTTCTTTATTCCACCGATACATATCCAGAAATGTATGATCATTCCCTACGCGATCAAGATTTTCAAATTTTTTCATCATATAGATACAATCCCTCACTCTTCTTTATAAACCCAGTGAAATGTATTTAATCTCTAAATATTCATCTATTCCATAATGGCTTCCTTCTCTGCCCAGTCCACTCTCTTTAAATCCTCCAAAAGGTGCCTGCGCTGTTGAAGGCAACCCATCATTAACTCCAACAATCCCATATTCCAGATTTTCAGCTATCCAAACAGCCTCTCGAATATTATCAGAGAAAACATAAGCAGCCAATCCAAATGGTGTATGATTTGCACGTTCGACTGCTTCTTCAACTTGATCAAACACTGAAATTGGAGCAATTGGGCCAAATGTTTCTTCTTTCATACACAGCATATCATCAGTCGCGCCTGATATAACTGCAGGAGTGATAAAATGTCCTGGCATGTCTTTCTGAATAGTTCCACCCGTAAGAATGGTTGCTCCTTTTTCTTTCGCATCATCGAGGTGAGACCTAACCTTTTTTACGGCCTCCTCATTTATAAGCGGGCCAATAGTATTTCCCTTTACCATCCCATTGCCGACCTTTAATTGTTTGACTTTTTCCGTATATAGATTCGTGAATTCATCCATAACGGATCTTTGGACAAATATCCGATTGGCACATACACATGTCTGGCCGGCATTACGGAATTTGGAATCAATCGCTCCATCAACAGCCCTCTCAATATCTGCATGTTCTGTCACGATAAATGGTGCCAGTCCGCCAAGTTCGAGAGAAATCTTTTTCACTGTATCTGCAGCATCTTTCATTAAAATCTTCCCTACTTCAGTCGAACCGGTGAATGTAATTTTGCGGACTCTTGAATCCTTCTGCCAAACAGACACGATACGCTTTGCATCACCTGTAACAATGTTAATGACTCCGGCAGGGATATCAGCTTTTTCAGCCAACTCAATTAATTTCAAGGCTGTGAATGGTGTTTCTTCAGATGGCTTCAGAACAACCGTACATCCTGCTGCCAGTGCCGGTGCCACTTTTCTCGTAATCATAGCAGCTGGAAAATTCCAGGGCGTAATCGCTGCTATCACCCCGACAGGTTGTTTTTGAACGAATATCCGTTTATTCGGTGAAGATGCCGGGATTGTCTCGCCGTATACACGTCTACCCTCTTCGGCAAACCAGGTAATAAAACTGTTGGCGTAGCGTAATTCCCCTTTCGCCTCTTCAAATGGCTTACCCTGCTCAAGCGTCATAATTTCTGCTAATTCATCTATATGTACATCTATTAACCTGGACCATTCCCGGAGTTTTGTACTCCGCTCCTCTGCAGTTAATTTTGACCATGTCCCTCCACCCTTATAAGCGGCCTCAACCGCATCCTTTGCATCTGATTCCGATCCATTTGGAACGCTTCCTATCACCTTGCATGTAGCTGGATTATATACACTTATTGTATTTTCACTGTCTCTCCATTCTCCATTAATATACATTTGTTGTGGAAAGCATACACTCTTCATCCCACTATTCCCCTCCCTAAAGTAAAAAATATACTATTTACTAGTTTCCCATTCTTTTTTAACTAAAAACAATCATTTGTTTCTCCCTTGCGAATTGAATAAGGAAATAGAGCAAAATCAATAGCAATATCCATATTAATCCATTAAAATGAGAATAAGACAGTTTTTATAATTTTTGGAGGTTATGAGATTGAAGAATCCTCAACGAAAGAAAAAGAAAAAAAAGCCATCCGTTAATACTCGTACAAATATATTACTTTTTGTTGTCTTCCTATTATTTACAGCCTTAATATTACGTTTAGGATTTTTACAGATTGCCCATGGTGAATCCTTCAAAAAAGAAGTCGAAAGAACAGAGGATATTACCGTTAATAAACCAGTCCCACGCGGCCTGATTTATGATAAAAATCATAAATTAATAGTTGATAATCAACCTACCAATGCAATCACCTATACGCGCAGTAAAACAGCAAAAACAAAAGAAATGGTAGAGACAGCCGAGAAACTATCTGAATTAATCATTATAAGTAAAGATGACCTAGAAGATATAAAAGAACGGGATCTCAAAGACTTTTGGATTATTATGAATCCAAAGGCGGCAGGAAAAAAAGTAACAAAAAAAGAGCTTGCGGATAAGAAGGATAAAGAATTATATAAACTTCAGCTCGAGCGTATCACTGAAGAGGAGTTATCTTCATTCACAAAGGCAGAGTTAAAAACTCTCGCTATATTCCGTAAGTTTAACAGCGGAACATATTTGACTCCACAAATTGTTAAGAATAAGGACGTCACCGATGAGGAAATGGCTCGGGTCACTGAGAATCTGGATGAATTACCAGGAGTCGATACCTCAGTCGATTGGAATCGTGAATATCCGTTTGACAGTACTTTAAGATCTATCCTTGGCAGAACAACCTCATCTGATGAAGGTCTTCCAAAGGAAAAAGTCGAATATTATTCTTCCCGTGGATACAGCCTTAACGAGCGTGTTGGTGTTTCAAACCTTGAGCTTCAATATGAAGATATTTTGCATGGCCAAAAAGCCAAGTCAAAAAACAAACTCGATAAAAGCGGAAATATTTTATCTACAGAAGAACTTAGTGACGGTCAACGGGGAAAGGACCTAGTCCTAACACTTGACATAGATTTTCAAAAGAAAGTGGAAACCATTATTGAAGAAGAGTTAAGAGCTAAAAAGGCAGCATATTATGCGCCTTATCTAGATCGAGCATTTGTTGTAGCTATGGATCCTAATACAGGCGAAATATTAGCGTTAGCAGGCAAACAATATGTTTGGGATGATGAAAAAAATAAGTATGAAATGAAGGACTTTGCCCAAGGAACCTATACAACTGCCTATGCCATGGGGTCAGCCGTCAAAGCAGCCACCGTATTAACCGGTTATCAGGAAGGGGTTCTTAGTCCGGGAACCACTCTTTATGATGCACCAATGATAATAAAAGAAACTCCGATAAAAAAATCCTATACAAATATGGGATACGTTTCCGACTTAACTGCCTTACAGCGATCATCCAATGTGTATATGTTTAAAACAGCTATTGCAATTGGTGAAGGTAATTATGTTCCGAATGGACCATTATCTGTTAAACCTGAAGCATTTGATATTATGCGAAATCATTTCTATGAGTTCGGATTGGGTAGACGAACAGGTATCGATTTACCAGGAGAACAAATTGGCTACAAGGGTACAGAATTTGGTGCCGGTAAACTGATGGACTTGGCGATCGGGCAATATGACACATATACTCCGTTGCAGCTTGCCCAATATATCTCTACCATCGCCAATGGTGGATATCGTGTTCAGCCTCGTGTTGTTAAGGAGCTTCGTGAACCAGTACTTGAAAAAGGCCAACTTGGACCAATATTCCAAGAAATTGAACCTAAATTCCAAAACCAATTGAGTATGAACGAAGATTGGATCAATCGTGTTAAAGAAGGGTTACGACTTGTTACCCAAACTTCAAGAGGAACCGGCTCCAGAGAAATGGGTGGAGAAACATATAGACCAGCTGGCAAGACAGGGACAGCAGAAGCCTTCTATGATGGACCAAAATGGACACCAGGAACCGAACAACCGGAAACATGGAATATCACATTTGCTTCATATGCACCACATGATAATCCGGAAATCGCCATAAGTGTTGTCGTACCATGGGCGTATCAATCCAATGGGCATCGGATGAATATGGATATTGGGAGAAAGGTATTTAGAGCCTACTTTGGAATGGAAAAAGAGAAGGAAGTGAATTAAGGAGACATCCCTTACAAAAAGACATGATACAATACATTCTATTTGAGACATCGCCCAACTTTTAGACGAATAAGCTCCTTCTTTATATAGACACATATACTATAGGGAACCAGGTTCAGAAGGAGTGAATGGAATGTCAAATGAATATGATCAACAGAATGTAAACTTCCCAAATGAAATGAGACAACAAAGCTATTATGGCAGTGGTTATGGACATGGACAACACGGTGGCGGCTATGGGCAACATGGTCATTATGGTGGTGGTATGGGCCATCATCAACATCATCATCACGGATATCACGGTGGTATGGGATACCCTCATTATTCAGGCGGAGGATATGGACACTACATGCCTTACCATCATGGCCATCATCACGGATATGGCGGAGGTCACGGATTCCCACACCACGGCTGGCAGGGACAGCAATGGGGCCAAGGACAGCAGTGGGGCCAAGGATGGGGTCAAGGGCAATCAGGTTATGGAGGTTTTTCATCTCAAGGCCGCGACCCCTATTCCTATGAGGAATTTGACATGGACCCATCACAATATACAAACCCATATTACCAATATTAATAGATGTAACACACAGATTTATCCAATCTGTGTGTTTTTTTCGTAAAATTTATCCAGGTTAACTTCACGCATTCAAGGGTAAAAACCTTCAATAAGCTTATTAAGTACTTAGAAAGGAATTTTTCTGATGAAAGAGCTCTCGATAACTGAAAAACAGGTTTCCAGTGCCAACTTCCAATTTGTATTCCCGTTTTCTCTCATACGCGGAAAGGAAGATGATTTGGTCGAGAAATTGAAAAAAAATCATTTTAAATGGTTTAGACTGGATAACCTAGAAAAAGAAGACGATTTCTATGGCAGGTTTGAAATAGATCACGAGAACATGGAGAATTTTTTCCTTCCTTTTACAAATCGAATTTTGTTTCCTAAAAAGGAGGATGGGAAAGGATTTCAACGGTATTCCAGAATGTATCAGGTTTCTGGTACCTTACAAACAAAGTATTGCAACACAAGGTTTGTAGTTGAATCCATTGATATAACCGTGTGTCCATATCAATTAGGTTTTTTAACTATACGTGTTCATTTGGATGACCAAGATCAATCATTGGATCTTTCTGAAGTCATTCATTTTGCTTCAGAATTCAGAATCATGGAACAAAATAATCCTACTTCCAAAATAATCTACGAAAATCAGGAGTTCGACCATGTTGAGCGGTTTTTACTAGATTGTCTCATGCCTGAGATAAAAAAATATATGGATGATAGCACTGAAGATAATGCGTACTTTGAATCCTTCCCATTTTTTGAAAATAATCATTTATACGTCCAGTCCTTGATTGGATTGGTACCTGATGAAAAAATTGAGGATTACGATGTTTACCGATTAGGTAATCTGGATGGATATTCTCAAAATAAAAAGCCATATATCAGTTGCAATAATCAACAATTTATTGATCAATATATGGAGTCGATCGTTTATACCCGTTGGGCACCGTTTACTTATTACATACCCGATGAGCAGGGAATTGCTTGTATAACCAATCGTACAAATGAAGCATTTAATAATATTGCCAGTACTTTTTATGGCGAATACTATTACGGATTAATGCTCACTTTATTTCATAAAATCACCTTGCTTAAGGTGGCAAACGAATATTCACGTGTAAGAATTTCACAGGATACAAAACAAGTAGAAAAATTAATTCATGCCATCAATGCCTTCTCATCCAATTATTATTTCTTCGAACTGGCAACCAACTCGAAGGGCCGTGATATTTTTATCCGGCTAAGAGAAAGGTTTAAGGTAGACGATTTATTTGAGGATACTCGTGCAACGCTGCAAAGTTTAAATCAATATCAAGAAAATTTCACATCCAAGCAAGGCAATATGCTTTTACAAATTTTAACTCTCTATTCTGTCATAACAGGAATATTCGGAATGAATCTAGTATCAGAACAGCTTAAAGGGAATATTAATTGGTCCAGTTTATTATCGAGTTATAATCGGCTCGAATACTTAGCATTATTTGTAACACTAACCGGTGTATTTATCTCCATTATCTTAGGACTTAGATTTATTTTTTTATGGATAATAGATAAAAGGGACCGTAAAAAATGGAGAAAGGAAATTGAATATCCAAATACAAAATAAATTTTATACCAGATAAACCTCCGTTTACATCAATGCAAACGGAGGTTTTTTTATACTCTCGCTCTCTAACTAAAACATAAAGATTTAACTTCAGATTAACCCATGAATCAAAGGCCTGATTTACCTACTGTAACTTTTGGACGACCAATTTGCGATCAAGTATTGCAACGATTTATAATCCAGCAGACCTGCAATCAATTGAATAATATTCCTTAGTTAACTAATACTAACGTTTATCAATTAAGGTTTAGGTGATAGATATGAATTTCTTTAAAAAGAGAACGGAAAGTCAAACTAACGAACAAGAACAATCAAACGAGGCATCTGCTCCAGATATACGGAGCTTACAAACAACCTGTCATGTAGAAGATAATATTGAAAAACTGAAAACAGCCTTCTCTAGTACACAAGATTTTGATACTCGTTATTTCTCAAATGGTGATCAAAAATATGGCTTGGCATTCATCAGGACAATCGTTAAAAAGGATATTATCGATCACTTTTTGATAGAACCATTAGTGGTTAACTCTTCACTCATCCCTGCTAACCTACCGGTGGCACATGTGTCTGCCTATACTTCTTTTAACGATATTATCAGTAATATGTTGGAGGGAAATATTGCTCTGTTTAAAGATGGCGATACAACCTGCTATTTAGTTGAAGCAGCAAATTTTAAGACACGCTCTATTGAGGAACCTGCATCGGAACAAAGTATACGTGGTTCTCATGAAGGGTTTGTAGAGAAAATTGAAGATAATTTAAATCTGATAAGAAAAAGGGTCAAAACGGAGAACTTGGTGGTTAAAACAAAAACACTGGGTTCAAATCCAAAGGCTACAGCCGCTCTTGTTTATATAAAAGGAAAAGCAGACCCGGCGGTTCTAGAAAAAATAGAAAAAAAATTAGATTCTATCCACATTGATAAGGCCATCAATACGGAAGTTATTCAAAATTATATAGAAGATTATGTTTACTCACCGTTTCCTCAAATCTTAAATACAGAAAAACCCAATCGGGTTGCAAATCACTTATCAATGGGTACCATTGGCTTAATGACTGAAGGAAGCTCCACTGTCTTCCTGATGCCAGTTACATTCTTTTCTTTTTTCCATGCAGCTGATGATATTGAAAGTCGGTTTTATATAAGTTCATTCGAAAGACTTTTACGCCTGTTTGCTTTATTTCTAGCTATTACCTTGCCATCCTTTTATATCGCGCTTGTATCATTTGATTTTGAGATTATTCCATTAAACCTTGTCGCTAATGTTAAAGGGTCATTGGAGAATATTCCCTACTCTCCTTTAATTGAGGCTCTTATTATGGTGGTCATCTTGGAGCTTCTTAAGGAATCCGCCATCCGTTTACCCAGTTCCGTTTCACCAACGATTGGTGTGGTAGGTGCTTTGGTCATAGGTACGGCAATTGTTCAGGCTAACCTGGTTTCTAATACGATGTTAATCGTGATTGCGATTACAGCCATTTCGGCATTTACTATTCCAAATCAGGAAGTCGCACAAATGATACGTATTCTAAACATCCCACTCATCATCATAACTTATATTTTTGGCTTAGTTGGAATAGCGATTGGATTCACTTTAATTATCTATCATTTATGTGAATTAGAATCTATGGGAAAACCTTATTTAGCACCGGTCGCGCCGTTTAATTTTAAAAGCTTGTCGAAAATGCTATTCAAAATACCATTTAAGAAGGAGAGTTAAATGGACTATGATGGCTTCTAATAAAAAGTTATTATCTGCTCACCAGTTATACTTTTTAACCGTACAATCCGTTAGCTCTGTCATGATTTTTGCCATTCCTTATCTCGTTAATGAGCATAGTAAACATAATGCCTGGATATCTGCCATCATCACTTTAATCTTCTTTCAACTAATTGGCTGGGTCATCTTTTCATTGCATAAACGATTACCGGATAAGAATTTATTCCAAATGACAGAGATATTAACAAGCAAATGGATCGGAAAAATAATGAATTGGCTGTATATCATCTATTTCATTGGCCTTGCTACCTATACGGTTTTATATTTTACGTATTTATCAAAGGAATGGACACTGCCTGTCACACCGCTATTTGTTGTTTACCTAATCTTTATTTTAATGGGACTCTATATAGCCAAAGGGACGATAACTACACTCGCGCGGTTCAGCGGCATAACATTACTGGCGTTAACAGGCTTTCTCCTGTTCTCTATTTCTTTTGCCATTCCTAAAATGCATCTTTTATTTCTACTGCCAGTTGGGGATGTTCCAGTTACTAAAATTTTGAATGGTTCATATCATATGGGGATTGGTTATGCAGGCCTAAGTTCATTACTTGTATTATTACCACTTCTTCAAGACAAGTTAAAAACAAAAAAAAGAGTAATTACTTTTTCAATCCTGACTATTTCATTGATTTATCTTTTTTTATTAGTAGTCTGTCTTGCCCATTTCGGTACATATGCATTAGGTCTAGTTCCAATTCCAGTTCTCTATTTACTAAAAATATTGACCGTACTTAGCATTTTTGAACGGATGGATTTGATTATAATGTGCGCCTGGATTGCTCCAATGCTCGTTTCCTATGTCCTATATATTTTTATGGCAGGAATAGGAATATCAGAAAATACTCGATTCAAGAACAAAAAAATGATTGTATTGGTTATTACTTTGATAATCTCATTTCTATGTGTTCTTTTTCCGGAAGCGCAGGATAACATGATTCGTCTTAATAATTATTTGCTACCCTTTACTTATTTGTTCATGATAGGTTTTCCCATTCTTCTACTGGCTATTGCTATGATTCGAAAAATAAATGAAAGTCATCAAGATCAGGCAGGTGATTGATCCGTGAAACTATTAAAGATAGGTTTAATATTATCCATATTGATTGCTACCACAGGATGCTGGGACCAAAATTTTTTATCTAAAACTTCTCTGGCATTCAGTTTAGGTTTTGACAAAGCTAAAGGCCCGGAATCACTGGAATTAATTACAATTATCCGTGCATTAAAGCCTGCAGGCGGGGGACAAATAGAACCCTATAATACAAGTTATAATGTAAAGGGAGCATCTCCATTAATTTTAAGGGAAAAAATGAATCAAATTACGCCCGGCGAATTCTCAATAAATAAATTAAGTAATGTTTTAATAGGCGAGGAATTGGCGAAAACAGATATTTATCCCCTGCTGGATGTGTTATATCGTGATGCAAAAAGTAATGTAAACGCAAAAGTCTTGATTACAAAAGGAAAATCACGAGACATTTTAAAAGACGAGTATATTAAGGGCACTTTAATTAGTAGAGCCTTACAAGAGTTACTCGACAGTGCAGAAGACCATTCCATTATTCCAGAGCAATCATTAGCTACGATTATGCCTGCCATGTTTGATCCAGGTCAGGATTTTGTCGTTCCCTATGTAGAAAAACTTAAGGGTGGCCTGGTAAAAGTAAAGGGAGTAGCTTTATTCGATAAATTAAGGTATACCGGAAAAAATTTAATTGGGGAGGACTCTTCTTTATACTTATTAATGGTTGGCAAAGAAGGAACCTATACTCAATTTACAATAAATAATCCGGAGAAAAAAAATGAAATTGATGAAAAGGTTAGCTTTTTTATTCGAAAAAACACACATAAAATAAAATTAAAAATTAAGGACTCTAAACCGGTCTATTCGGTTTCCTTAAACTTAAGGGTTTCTGTAGCTGAATATACAAAGGGATTGCTCGAAGATGACGAAATTAAAACCCTTGAAGAGCATATATCCAAGGACTTGACGAAACAAGCTAAAAAAGTAACTGATACGTTAGTGAAAAGCAATTGCGATGCACTCGCGCTTGGCCGTAAGCTGATGGTTAAGGATCCAAAATTGTTTGATGAGTATAAGAAGAATGGAATGTTAGATTTAAAAAAAGTCGAGATTAACCCAACTGTTAAAATAAAAGTTGTGGACAATGGAATTTTAGATTGAAATAGATTTTTATAAGAGCGAGGAAGATGTATGAATACTGCTCAATATATTTTCAATAAACTTCATTTAGTTGCTCGTCTGATTATTATTATCGTTGGCATTATTCTGGTCTATGGAATCCTTATGCATCTGATTGAGCCTGAAACATTTTCCAATATTGGGGAGGGAATATGGTTTACCATTGAATCAATTACAACTGTGGGGTATGGAGAAATTGTACCCAAAACTCTTATAGGGAGATTAACTGCCAGTACATTAATCTTAATTGGTGCAGCATTTGTTTCTTACTACTACGCATCTATGTCATCCTATGTGATTAAACGGCAGACAGCCCTGCAGCTTGGTTCTGCCATCTATACAAAGCGTAAGCATCTTATTATAGTTGGTTGGAATGAATGTACTAAAATGCTAATCGATACATGGCATAAGGAGAATCCACGAAGAAATATAGTCATCATAGACGAGACATTAGAATCTCATCCAATGCCAGACACTCATATCTTTTTTTTGAAAAATGACAGTACAAATGAACAGACATGGATTCATGCAAATGTAACCGAAAGTGAATTCATCATTTTAACAGCAGATCGCTCGAAAACTGAACGTGCTTCTGATTTGCATGTCATCGCTTCTTTACTGTGTATTAAAGGCCTTTATCCAGAAGCCACTTGTATCTGTGAAATAATGGCTCCCTTTCAAATGAAAAACGCCAAACGGGCTGGTGCAGATCGTATTATTGCGACTAACACGATTATTAGCCAATCCATTATAAAAACAGTAGAACAAGAGCCGTTCTAAAAGATAAATTTATTTAGTTTACTCATATCCCAACACGGCAATTTCCGCTTCATTTACTAATGCTCTGCCTAAATCTAAATATCTTTCCAAACCCGAATCACCACCATACATGTTATCTGATGGATTTGAGTCACATTCATCGGAATATGGATAATGATTCATATAAAATTGGACACCTGTTTTAGCTTCATAAGATAATAAATAAGGAGTTCCAAAGCGGATTACTCCGTTTTTATCTTCTATAGATCCTTTAATTGTAGTAAAGGGAATCCTAATATAGTTTGATTTATTACCGCTATCCATTAGATAATCAAAATAACCATGCTTATAATCCCAGTTTCCGCCAACGATAAACCCATGGCTTCCAAGCTGATGATGGGCATACACATAATTTGTTATAGCATTTGTAAGACGTGATGGTATTTCAATCATGTTATCCCTTCCTTCCTCTAGATCCTTTATTAATATCCACTGATAGAAGGAAAGGTATGTCTGGTATTGGCAGCCTTCAACACCTAATATTCTCAACTATGGTACATATAAAAAATACCCGGTTCATTTACCGGGTATTTTTTGCACGAACATAATATTAAGAATTTAATCGTTTTTCAAGCTCAGCTTTCTTTTCTTCAAAGCCAGCTTTGCCAAGTAAAGCGAACATATTAACTTTATATGCTTCGACACCTGGTTGATCAAATGGATTTACCCCCATTAAATAGCAGCTCATTGCGCATGCTTTTTCGAAGAAGTAGACCATATAACCAAATGTATATTCATCAAGTGCCGGAATGCTCACAACCAAGTTCGGAACTCCGCCATCTGTATGAGCTAATAATGTACCCTCAAATGCCTTATTATTCACGAAATCTACTGTTTGTCCAGCTAAATAATTGAGGTTATCCAAATCATTTGCTGCCTCTTCAAGAACTAATTCATGGCGTGGTTTTTCTACTTTTATAACTGTTTCAAACAGATCTCTGCGACCTTCCTGTACGTATTGTCCTAATGAGTGAAGATCAGTTGAGAAGTTCGCAGAAGATGGGTAAACTCCTTTTTGATCTTTTCCTTCACTTTCACCAAAGAGCTGTTTCCACCACTCGGAGAAATACTGTAAGGATGGCTCATAGTTAATCAACATCTCAATGGTCTTCCCTTTACGATAAAGAAGATTACGAACAACTGCATATTGATATGCCTCATTGTTCTCTAATTCAGATTCCGAATAATCTTGCTCAGCTGCGGCTGCACCTTTCATGATAGCATCGATATCCGCTCCGCTTGCAGCAATCGGCAGTAATCCAACAGCTGTAAGAACAGAATAACGTCCGCCTACATCATCAGGAATGACAAATGTTTCAAAGCCTTCTTCATCAGCAACTGTTTTTAAAGCTCCTCTAGCTTTATCTGTAGTTGCATAAATGCGGCCCTTTGCTGCTTCTGCGCCATATTTTTCTTCCAATAGCTTACGGAAAATACGGAAGGCAATCGCTGGTTCAGTAGTTGTACCGGATTTAGATATAACATTAATCGAGAAATCTTTTCCTTCAAGAAGATCCATTAAATCGCGCATATATGTAGAACTGATATTGTTACCTGCAAAAATGATTTGCGGAGCTTTACGCTTTTCACTAGGCAGAATATTAAAGAAGCTGTGTTGAAGCATTTCAATTGCCGCTCTAGCTCCAAGATAAGATCCGCCAATCCCAATAACTAATAAGATATCAGAATCGTTTTTAATCTTTTCTGCTGCTTTCTTTATACGTGCAAACTCTTCTTTATCATAATCAGAAGGCAAGGATAACCATCCAAGATAATCACTACCAGCCCCTGTTTTTTCATGAATCGTATGATGCAGTTGCTTTACAGTATCCTTCATATAAGACACTTCATGCTCTTGGAAAAATTCCAACGCTTTTGAATAATCAAATTTAATATGAGTCATTTTTTGTCCTCCATTCAGTTTCCTCATTCTCACTTTACAGAATCCGAAAATGATAATCAAGTTGCGACTAATAGCTTCAAAAATTTCAAACGCTTACATTTCGTAACATTGAGAAAAAGGTCTTACAGGAAGACCTTTTTTTCAAACTATAAAGATGCTTTGAGAATAGATAGTACATCCTCTTTATTAAGCTTTTTAAAGTTTCCGAACTCACCATTCACCATTGCTTTGTCTGCTATTAACTCTATTTTGGAATCGTCTATATCATAATCAGCCAATCGGGATGGAGCACCGATTCCTGTCCAGAAATCTCTTATATTACGGATACAATCATTAGCAATTTCCTCTTTTGATTTACCAGCTGGATCAACGTCAAATACCTCAGTTCCCAATCTGACTAACTTATCAAGATTTTCGTGCATACAGTGCTTCATCCAGTTTGGAAATAGGATTGCCAGACCTCCTGCATGAGGAATATCATAGACAGCTGACACAGCATGTTCGATATTATGCGTTGCCCAATCGCCACGGATACCCACACTCAATGTACCATTTAAAGCCACCGTTCCACAGTAAAGAATTGTTTCCCGATACTGATAATTTTCCATATCGTTCAGTAATTTCGGAGCCGTTTCTTTAACTGTTTTTAATACTGATTCACACATTCTATCCTGTAAAGGAGTATTTTCTGTGTGGTTAAAATACGTTTCCAGTACATGTGACATCATATCAACCATTCCATAAATCGTCTGATCGCGAGGAACTGTGAACGTATTAACCGGATCCAGGATAGAAAACTGAGGGTATGTATAGGGTGAACCCCACCCGTGCTTCTCCTGTGTCTCCCAATTTGTAATCACACTGCCAGAGTTCATCTCAGAGCCTGTGGCTGCCAGTGTTAAAACTGTACCAAACGGCATAGCGCCCTTTACCTTAGCCTTCTTCGTGACTAAATCCCATGGATCTCCCTCATACACAACACCTGCCGCTATTGCCTTCGTACAATCAATAACACTCCCTCCGCCAATAGCCAATAGGAAATCAACCTCATTTTCTCTGCATATATCAATCCCTTTGCGAACAGTAGAGATACGCGGATTTGGTTCAACCCCGGATAATTCATGATAGGTTAGTTCTCTGTGCTTCAGCTCATCAACGACACGGTCATATAAGCCATTCCTCTTTATGCTTCCCCCACCATAAATTAATAAAATATTTTTTGAATCGGCTGGTATTAAATTTTTCAGTTCTTTAACTGTATCCTTACCAAATACTAAATTTGTCGGATTTTTATATGTAAAATTTTGCATAATTCTATTTCCTCCTTATTATTCCGTTTTCTTTATCTTTAATTCCTTTAATTTCATTAATAAAACCTAAAATCATGTATAATATTTTCTTTTTTTAACCACTCTATAACTGAACCATGCTTTTTGAAGGAGGAAATCAAATGAGTGGTATACAACGTACCGCACTTGTCTTAACAATTATAGGCGCCATTAACTGGGGACTGATCGGATTTTTCCAATTCGATTTGGTAGCTACTGTTTTTGGGGGCGGAAGCCAAGCTGGTGGTTTCGCACGTGTTATTTATGCACTTGTTGGAATTGCAGGCCTTGTCAATCTTGGATTATTATTCAAGCCAAGCGAACAAACAAGCAGCCAGGAACAACCAAATCCATCAAAATCATAATATCTAGAATAGGCCCATCCCTTTATTTGGATGGGCCTATTCATTTATACAGACAATACCTTCTTAATTTTTGAAATCGCCCAATCAAGTTCTTCTTTGGTAATGATAAGTGGTGGGGCAAAACGGATGACATTATCATGAGTTTCCTTACATAATAAGCCCTCATTCTTTAACCGTTCACAATATGGGCGTGCTGCTTCCGTTAATTCCATACCAATAAATAAACCGCGACCTCTGATTTCCTTTATAATTGGATTTTCAATCTTCCTTAATTCTTCACTCAGATAGGCTCCCAGCTGTTCGGATTTTTCAGCCAAATTCTCTTCAACTAACACATCAATAGCTTCCATAGATACTGCGCAGGCCAATGGATTACCACCAAAAGTAGATCCATGGGATCCCGGATTAAAAACATCAAGAATATCATGATTGGCCAGAATGCAGGAAATTGGGAATACTCCGCCACCAAGGGCCTTCCCTAAAATATAAATATCAGGAACAACATCCTCCCAATCACAGGCAAACATTCTGCCCGTTCTGCAAAGCCCTACCTGAATCTCATCTGCGATAAATAACACATCATTATCCTTACATACTTCATACGCTTCCTTAAGGAACCCTTCAGAAGGTATATTAATTCCTGCTTCACCTTGGATTGGCTCAATCAAAAAGCCTGCTGTATTGGGCGTAATCGCTTCCTTTAAAGCTTCTATATCGCCAAAGGGGATAAGCTTAATGCCTGGCAGCATAGGACCAAAACCTCGTTTATATTCCTCATCAGAAGAAAGAGAAACAGCAAGCATCGTTCTGCCATGAAAGTTCCCAGTGCAGGCAATAAATTCTGCCTTGTCCTTCTCTACTCCTTTTACGTCATAGGCCCATCTTCTCGCAGCTTTAAAAGCTGTTTCTACCGCCTCAGCACCAGTATTCATAGGAAGTGCTTTATCTTTGTTTGCAAGCTTGCATATTTTTTCATACCATGGACCAAGCTGATCATTATGAAAAGCTCTTGAAGTCAGAGTCACACGATCTGCTTGCTCCTTTAAAGCTCGAATAATTCTTGGGTGACGATGTCCCTGGTTTACAGCCGAATAAGCACTCAGCATGTCCATATATCGGTTTCCCTCTGGATCCTTCACCCAAACACCCTCAGCTTCTGCTATAACAATCGGCAATGGGTGATAGTTCCTGGCACCATATTGTTCTGTTTGTTCAATCACTTCGTTGGAAACAGTTGTCTTTGTCACATGAATCGGCCCCCTATCTAAGTTTTTCATTCGTATAAGGTATAATTCCATTCGACTAAAAACCTATTTAAACGATAATTGAGTCTTGTCTATATTATCCGATAATTTACGAACAATTGGAATTAATAACTGTTTACAACAGAAAAACTGCCCTCATCACAGTCGAAACAAGTGATGAGGGCAGTTTCTGCATTTCTATTCAATTATTTTTTAATAAGATCTTCTCGTTTGGATTGTTCAATCCACTCTTCCAATTTATCTTTAAGTGTATTGAATCCTTGTGGTGTTTCAGCAGGCGGAATTTTAACTGAACTTTGTTGAGATTTTTTCTTAGGCTTACGAGCTTCCTGTTTAACTGCTGGCGGCTCTTCTGTAGCACGGATAGATAAAGCGATTTTTCCAGCTTCTTCATTAACGGAAAGAACTTTAACTTTAACTTCATCGCCTAATTTTAATTGATCATTAATATCTTTCACAAACCCGTACGTAATTTCAGAAATATGAACGAGTCCTTGTGTATTTTCGTCTAAGGCAACGAATGCTCCATAAGGCTGAATGCCAGTTACTTTACCGGTAAGAATTTGACCTACTTCATATTTTGTAGTCATAATAACACTCCTATAAATGTTTAAATTTTTCGTTTATATACGCAATATAAAATTATAGCATAATGTTGAAACATTATCAAAAATGACCTATACACTCTTCTATTTTTATTTACCCTATCGCCTAATAATAAACACCTTTCCCGACAGGAATAACTTACCTGCTCAATCAGATTTAATATTCTGGCAATTATTCCTGTATAATGCTACTATTATACGATTAATAAGATTACAAGCTATGAGGTGCATACATGCAAAAACATGAACAATGGTCATCAAAGATTGGATTTATTTTAGCTGCTGCCGGTTCAGCAATTGGACTGGGTGCCATTTGGAAATTCCCCTACATGGCTGGAACAAATGGCGGTGCAGCCTTCTTCCTTTTATTTATTGCGTTCACACTTTTTATCGGTGCTCCTATTTTAATTGCCGAATTTGTCATTGGACGAAATGCACAAAAAGATGCAGTCAGTGCCTATAAAGTTATAGCCCCTAATTCTAAATGGTTTTTATTGGGGTGGATGGGTGTAATTGCTTCCGTTCTGTTGCTATCCTTTTATAGTGTGGTAGGCGGCTGGATTTTATCCTATCTAGGCAGAAGTCTACTTGGGCAGATAACAGGGGTAGCTAATTATGAATCATTATTTAATAACATTATTGAAAATCCATATGAATCAATTATTTCCCAGATTCTCTTCATACTATTGACGATTTGGGTGGTTCAGGGAGGAATCAAAAAAGGGATTGAACGGGCAAGTAAGTATATGATGCCGGCATTATTCATTTTGTTTATTATATTGGCCGTTCGATCGTTAACCCTGGATGGAGCTATGGAAGGTGTTAGATTCTTCTTGCAGCCAGACTTCAATAAAATCACTGGTGAATCCGTATTGCTGGCACTTGGACAAGCCTTTTTCGCTCTTAGTGTGGGAACATCTGTAATGGTAACCTACGCTTCCTATTTGCCGAAAAACGAGAATTTGATGAAATCCGGCTTTTCTGTTGTGGGATTAAATATTTTAATCTCCTTATTAGCAGGACTTGTTATTTTCCCTGCCGTATTTGCGTTGGGATATGATCCTGCATCAGGTCCAGGGCTAGTTTTTGTCATACTGCCAGCTGTATTTAATGAGATCGCATTCGGAGGATTTTTTATGATCATCTTTATGGTCTTATTGTTATTTGCGACTCTTACCTCCGCCTTTTCCATTTTGGAAATTGTTGTAGCAGTCATTTCAAAAGAAAATCCCGAGAAACGAAAATCTTCCGCATGGCTGGCTGGAATCATTACCTTCATTGTTGGGATTCCGAGCGCTTTATCCTATGGAATCTTAAGCGATGTTCATATTGCAGGTAAAACTTTCTTTGATCTGGCAGATTTTATTGTTTCAAATCTTGCCCTGCCGCTCGGTTCGCTGTTTATTTCTATATTTATAGGTTACGTTATGGATAAAAATGGAGTCAGAACAGAGTTACAAAATGGATCGAAATTGAAATACTGGATGTTTAACGGTTGGTATATCTTAGTCCGTTACATATGCCCCGCCGCAATCTTATTAGTCTTCCTGAACTCTATTGGAATTATTTAGTAAGGTGGTAGAATATAAGGAGAACTATTAATATCGGGAGGGATTGATAATGGCTACAATTGGAGAAAATATTCGTAAGTACAGAATTGACAAAGGAATGAGTGTGGAAGAGCTAGCATTACGCTCCAGAATTGGCACTCACAAACTTAAGCAATACGAGGAAAATGAATTGATACCAAGCCTCCAGGTTCTTCTGACTATTTCAACTGCATTGGATTGCCCTGCCTCTGAACTAATGGAGCACGCCAATCCAACAGGACCATGCCAACTAGATCCCGAACTCCATACCCTCATCAATACAATGGGACAAAAACGAGCAAAACTAATACTAAAGAAAACCCAAGACATAACAGAAGCCGAATTTTTGAGGATAATGGGGAATTTAAAAGGCTGAAGGGCCTTAAGACTTAAACCAAAGAATAGGACGCCACACAGTGTGGCGTCCTATTCTTTTTGACCAAAATTCTGTTTTAGATGCTTATAAAAGGGATGCCAACCAATTTAATAATCGTGCCTGGCTGGAATTTTGTCTGGGTCAGCTGAATTATTCAAGAGTTTGGCTGGATTAATGTAAAAATCGGCTGGATTATTATAGGATTCGGCTGGATTCCCATCCAACTTGGCTCTATTTCTATTAAAATACGTTTTATTTAAAAAAGAATCCCCCAAGTCAGCAAACAAAATGCAGATATTCCAATGAATAGCCTGATTGTTGATAGTCTGCTATAGAAAAGCTGAGCTACTCAACACCTATGGGACACCTATGACCGACCTTTACCCGGGTATAGGTGCCTGAAAGGTGGGTGATGTATGGTGGATAGCTGCTTTGCTTCACCTATGAGGCACCTTTGACCGACCCACACTTCACCTACGCCCGACCAAGCCTTTTGAATCAAATTGGACACACATCCCTATCACAAAACAAAGGGCAACCATAAGTCCATTTAACGACTTATAGTTGCCCCTCATTTTCTATATTTGAAAATCTCTTCCCTATACTCAGAAAACTCTTAATATAAGTCAACAAGGAAATTATGAATGATTGTTTAAAAACCGTTCAATCCTGGTTAAGGCTTCCCGCAATTGATCGATAGACGTAGCGTAGGAGCAACGAATATGCCCTTCTCCTCCTATGCCAAATACACTGCCTGGCACGACTGCCACCTTTTCCTCGATCAATAATTTTTCTGCAAATTCCTCGGAGCTCATACCAGTAGATTCAATGGATGGAAAGGCATAAAATGCTCCGCCCGGCGTGTGGCACTTCAAACCAATCTCATTAAAGGAACTAACAATATAATTTCTGCGATGATTATAGCTCATACGCATTTCTTCCACATATCTCGCTCCATATCGCAGAGCCTCCAACGCAGCATATTGGGCAGATGTAGGAGCACACATAATAGCGTACTGATGGATTTTCAGCATTGCTTCAGAGATTTCCTTGTTTGCACAAACAAAACCAAGCCTCCAGCCTGTCATAGCAAATCCTTTTGAGAATCCTGATATTAATATCGTCCGTTCATACATTCCTTCAATGGCCGCAAAGCTAGTATACGCCTCATCATAAACGAGTTCCGCATAGATTTCATCGGAAATCACAAGAACATCATGTTTAATAGCAATTTCAGCTAATGCTTTCAAATCATCCTTAGACAATTGGGTTCCTGTTGGATTATTGGGTGAACAAATCATAATAGCCTTTGTTTTCGGTGTTATAGCTGCTTCTAACTGTTCGGGTAGCAGTTTAAAATCAGATTCTTTCATGGTTCCAACTGAAACAGGCTTACCTCCTGCCAATGCCACTAATGGAGCATAGGAGACGAAGCATGGTTCAACGACTATTACTTCTTCTCCTGGGTTGAGAATGGCTCGCAAGGCGATATCGATTGCCTGACTTGCACCGACAGTTACGATAATTTGATCCTCAGGGGAGTATGTTACCTGGAAACGCCTGCTCAAATAGGCTGCGATTTCCTCACGTAAATCAAGTAATCCTGCATTGGCTGTATAAGATGTATACCCTTCTTCCATCGAAAGGATAGCAGCTTCCCTATATCGCCATGGAGTAACAAAATCTGGCTCACCTACACCAAGCGAAACGATACCTTCCATGCCTGCTGCCAAATCGAAAAATTTACGTATTCCGGATGGCTTCATTTCTCGAGCCGTATCAGAAAGATAACTCGTTTTAATCATGGAGTTATCACAATCCTTTTATCCTCATCAAGAGGTGCAAATACAGTCCCATCATGTTTATACTTTTTAAGAATAAAATGAGTCGTTGTAGAAATAACTGAATCAAGAGTCGATAATTTGTCCGAAACAAATCGTGCTACCTCATTCATCGACTTGCCCTCAATGACCACAGATAAGTCATATGCACCTGACATTAAATAAACGGATGTGACCTCTTCATAACGATAAATTCGTTTTGCTGTCTCATCAAAGCCTACGCCTCTTTTAGGGGTTACTTTCACATCAATCATGGCAGTAACTCCCTCATGATCTTTAACCTTAGACCAATCGACCAAAGCGGCATAGCCGACAATAATATTAGATTCTTTCAGTTTTTTTAAGGCTAGTTCAACTTCCTCTTTAGACATTGCTGTCATTTTTACTATATCATCCAGAGGGATTCTGGCGTTTTCTTCGAGAATATTCAAAATCTCAATTTCCTTAGCTGTAAGGTTCATACCCTCACCTCCATTTAAAAGTATCAATAGATATAAAGATATCTGAAAATTTAAATTAAACTTTTTCCATTATAACACTTATTCTATACATATGAATATGTAATCAATTATTTTCTCCTCACATACCCTATTAATTTGAGGAAACAAGCCAATTAATAAATCTTCGAAAACTGGCAGTCTGTAAATATATGATAAAATAAGGGAATCATATAAAGGCGGGGTGAGAAAATGAACAGTACAACAAATACAGAGACCATTTTAGATCGTAAAGGAACAGCTTCGTATAAATGGGATAACGTTGATTCATTATTCGCAGGCAGTGACTTATGGCCAATGTGGGTGGCAGACATGGACTGGGCTTCGCCTGTTCAGGTACAGGAAGCTTTAATTACCCGCATTCAGCACCCAATCTTCGGCTATACATTTGCCTCCGATTCTGTATACCAGGCTATTATAAATTGGATGAAGGAAAAGCATAAATGGCCTCTTGAAAAAGAAAATATTTCTTTTAGTCCAGGTGTAGTTCCGTCCTTAGCAGCAGCTGTTCTTGCATTTACTGAAGCAGGAGATCAAGTGATGATTCAAACACCTGTTTACGGTCCATTTCATAATATCGTTAAAAGTAACGGAAGAACACTTGTTACCAATAGAATGAAAATCAACCAAAATCAATTTGAAATCGATTATGAGGACTTTGAAAACAAGCTTCGTGATGGAGTGAAATTATTCATCTTATGCAGCCCGCACAATCCTGGTGGAACAGTTTGGGCAAAGGAAGACCTGGAGAGAATGATCGGACTATGTCAGCACTATCAAGTACCTGTCATTTCCGATGAAATTCACGCTGACCTGATTCTTCATGACAATATTCACA
This sequence comes from Pradoshia sp. Z6_59, assembly GCF_058267515.1. Taxonomy (NCBI): domain Bacteria; kingdom Bacillati; phylum Bacillota; class Bacilli; order Caryophanales; family Bacillaceae; genus Pradoshia; species Pradoshia sp. Z6_59. The sequence continues at coordinate 214,202 of NZ_JBZCPP010000003.1, read as the reverse complement.
CACCTGCCGGAATCATCAGCAAAGATGTTATTACACTGATGGCTCCTAGTAAAACCTTTAATATCGCTGGATTGCATGGCTCCCTGATTCTAAGCGAAAAGAAAGAATACCTCTTAAAAATGGAACAGCAATTCCTCAAACAAGGTATTGGCGGCATTAATGTACTTGCCTATACTGCCATGGAAGCAGCCTATACACATGGTGCTGAGTGGTTGAGTGAGACAGTATCCAAAATTGAAGAGAATATTGAAATCCTGACTGATTATGTTTCTAAGCATTTACCGAAAATAAACATCATGATTCCTCAAGCATCTTTCCTTGTTTGGATCGACTTACGGGATTTAGGAATATCAGACATCGAAATTACAGAAAGGCTCATCCATAGAGGGAAATTAGCTCTTGAACCCGGTACGAAATATGGGCCAGATGGCGAAGGATTTGTTCGAATGAATATAGGATGCTCTAAAGAAACTCTCATTGAGGGCTTGCGCAGGTTGCACGAAGCATTCCAAGATCTACACTAATTATGTTACAGGCATTTGCCAATCAGTTTGGCAAATGCTTTTTTCGTTTTAATACGAATCCACTGAGATATTGGGCATAAAAAAACTGCACAATTTGCATGTGCAGCCATCATTGGATATTTTGCTCTTTTAATTTTTCTTCCAATTCTTTTGCCTTCTGTTCCTGCTTACGATTATAAACAATGATAAACCGCATCGTTAACACTGCAAACAATGTAAAAATGGCCATCGTTAATCCGGCTGGAATGTATTCTCTTTTATCTTCAGGAAAATACAAGAATAATCCTATAATAAACGCTAATGGCTGAGACATGTTTTAAGACATCCTTTCCTGATTTGAAAACATTTGAATTTTAACCATATTATAACACGACTGAAGTGAGTATAGGTGATATTTGATTATCCTCATCTATAAACAAGAAAAAAGCTGCCGAATCATATCGACAGCCTTCTTACATTATATAGATTATTTTAGGATGTTGATTTTTTCAATCACAACATCATAAACTGGTTTATCGTTAGGACCTACTTTAGTAGTGGCGATGTCATCTACAACATCCATTCCTTCAGTTACTTGTCCAAACACTGTATGTCTGTGGTCAAGCCAAGGAGTTCCGCCTACTTCCATGTATTTTTCTACTGCTTCCTGAGGATATCCCGCTTGTTCCATTTGTCCTTTTAGATTCGCTTCAACAGCACCTTTTTGAACAATAAAGAATTGACTTCCATTTGTACCAGGGCCGGCATTTGCCATAGACAAAGCTCCACGGAAATTAAATAAATCCATCGTGAATTCATCTTCGAATGATTGGCCCCAAATGCTTTCTCCACCCATTCCTGTTCCAGTTGGGTCTCCGCCTTGAATCATGAAATCATTGATCACACGGTGGAAAATAATTCCCTCATAGTATCCATTTTCTGCATGAGTCAGGAAATTTTCAACCGCTTTAGGAGCTTGGTCAGGGAATAATTTGATTTGGATGGATCCTTTATTCGTTACCATCTCCACTAGTCTTTCATTACCTTGTACTTCTGTAAATTGAGGTAATACTGTCATTTTATCTTCGCCTTCTTTCTCTATAATGGTTTGATCCAGCTTTAAAGTTGTTTGATCACCAGATTGGAATACCTTATCTTTTAGATACAGATTCCAAATCGCTGCACCAAGGAGGATTATTAATAATAGTATCATGGTCTTCCATTTCATTTAAACTACCTCCAATTTTTCACTTTACACGATTCTCAAAAAAAAAGCATCTTTCTGAAGAGCTTTTTCTGGGATTGATTATGGTGCAACGATATGATAGAGAAGTACAGTAATGAATGGGGGGATAGAAATGAATGAACTCACTATCAGCGACCAAGTGATTGCACATTATAAAACAGGTAAATATGTAGGTGAAATTACAAATATCCGAACTAATGGATATATGGTTGTTAAAATACTGGCTGTATTAAAGCATCCTATGCAGGGAGATCTTCATCATCCAAAACAAACAGAGGTTGATTTTTTCCATGAGCGAAAGGCTTTAGCTTACAGGGAACAGACCAACATACCGGCGAACATGGTGAAACCGTTTATAGGGGATATTCCTGATTATACAGAATCTCTCCGCCATTCTCTTGAAACATTAAAACAGGAATTGCAAAAAGAGGAATCAAAGTGGTCAGATATGTCTTTGGCAGCTATATCGAATATAGAGCGCGAGTATTTTCCAATATGATAAACATAAAAAACCAAATCACTCTTCACTGATTTGGTTTTTTACGTCAACCCATTAAATAACTGTGAAAAATCCACTACGTCTCCGATTGTCGTTGGCTTATAGTTATCCACATACCTCCTGTCCTGCTCAATTAATGTAAACAGTTCATACGTCATTCTGGCATCATCCAAAGCACGATGCCAAACACCATTACCCTTATCCCCATATTGTTGAACTGCTTTCCACAGGCCTGTTTGATTTCGGTCACCAAAAAATTTTTGATACTCAATCGATAAATCCAACTGCTTTCCCGTTAAAGGAAATATATGTCCTGAATACTGACAATTTTGCTTCAATACCTTCATGTCCATGTTTCCCCATGTAGCAATCGTTGGAGAGTTCGGATGATCCAATTCTCGCAGTAAACTGTGAAATACCTCAAATTCCACCCCTGTCTTAAGATCATCTTCGGTAATATTCAAAAACTTCTCACATCGTTTTGTTAACGTCTGAAATACTCTGGGCAGCACATAAGAATTGTATTGATTGACGATCGTTCCACTTTTTACCTCGATAATTCCATATTCAATGATTTCTGGAAAGAACCCATTCGGATTATTTCGATCCTCAGGCATTGTAAATTCAAAATCTATGAATAAATAGTGGTCATCCTTCTTCACAATGATACAACCTCCTTATTTTCGTGTATTCTATTGCCCTTTCCAATTTTTCCTCTTTTAACCATAAAATCAATACAATATAGTTAAATTACGAATAGACTACCGGGTGGGTAAAAATGAGAAAAATAATTGGATTTTGTATGATTTTATTACTGGTTCCGTCCCTATACGGTTTGTGTACATTAACACTGAATGAGTTTTCCAAATTGCAAAGCCTCAATCATGTATTGGACACCAATTTACAAATAGATCAATCAGCCATGCAGCTTAACAGTACAATCACAGATTCCGATGGACAAGCCATCAGAGAAATCTATCAAACAGAGAATCGGAAATATATAAAGGATGCTGATATCCCTCAAATTTTAAAGGATATTTACGTAGTTTCAGAGGATCAGCATTTTTATTCACATAAGGGGTTTGATTTATCAGCTATTAGCAGAGCGTTCATTATTAATACGGGAAGCGGGGGAATTCATCAAGGGGGCAGCACCATTACACAACAGCTCGCTCGAAATTTATTCCTCACCAATGAACGTACATATAATCGTAAATTAACTGAACTGCTTTATGCCTATCAGCTTGAGCGCAATTTTTCAAAGGATCAACTATTAAATACTTACATAAATGCGATTTACTATGGAAACAGTTCCTATGGAATTGAAGCTGCTGCTCATTTTTATTTTTCCAAATCAGCAAAGAATCTCACGAATGGTGAACTCTCTTTTCTGGCGGCAATTCCAAATAACCCTAGTCTTTATGACCCGCTTACCAATTTCCAAAATACAAAAAAACGCCAGGGTAGACTTCTGCAGCAACTTGAGAATAATAATCTCATAACGAAAGTAGAAAAAGAGCAAATTTTAAAGGAATCAATAAAATTAAATCTTTCAAAACGAATCCAAGAATTCCCTGATTATACCGATTATACGCTGGCTGAATTTCGTCAGCTGGTCGCAGAGCAGGATGGTTATCAGTTTTCTGGTTTGTCTGAAAAAGAATCTAATCAATTAACAAAGAAATTAGATAACCGAATTAAGGAACTACTTCATTCAGGAATTACTATCCATACATTTCTCGATTCGGATATTCAGAGAAAAGCCACAGCAGCTGTTAGTAGCACCCTGCCTTATAAAAACGTTGAAGCATCAGCGGTAGTTATTAATCATTCTACTCATGAGCTTGTCTCGTTGATTGGGGGAAAAACATATAAACCCTCAACATTTAATCGAGCCTATCAAAGTTTTCGCCAGCCAGGATCAACGATTAAACCATTGCTGGTATATGCGCCATATTTGGAAACTAATAAGGATCGTTCCATAAATCAAAAAATAGACGCACGAGCGATATGCATCGAAAATTATTGCCCAGAGAACTATGGTCATTCAACATATAGCAATCTTACTCTTAATCAAGCTATGGCCAAATCGGTTAATACTGCAGCTGTTCGATTACTTCAAAAAACAGGTATTAAGGAATCATTCCTCTATCTGGATAAATTCGGATTCAAAAAGTCAATCCCCGCCGACCGAACATATTCTGCTGCTATAGGCGGTTTTAGGTATGGAATGTCTGTTCTTGAATTATCTCGGGCATATACTGCTTTTATGAATGACGGCAACTATGTTACAGCACATGCCATCAAGAATGTTACAGATTCTAATGGGAAGATGATTTATCAATGGGATATGGAGAGAAAGAAAATATGGAGTCAAGAAACAGCAGATAAAATGCAAACTCTTCTGACTGAGGTTGTAACGAATGGTACTGCTCAATCTGCCTATATGAATAAAGCTTATATAGGGGGTAAAACCGGAACAACAAATGATTACCATGATTTATGGTTTGTTGGGATGACTGCTTCTTATACAGGTGGGGTCTGGGTGGGCAAGGATCAGCCGTCCAGTATTGAATTTTTAAATAAAAGTCAGCCACAAATGCAAATATGGAAAAGCATGATGGATTCTCTCTATTAGAGGTTCATCATGCTTTTTCCTTTACAGCGGAAGTCCAGCCATTATACTATTATACAATTTTAAGACAGAGAGACAGACTGCCAATAACAGAACGGCCCAGATTGTTACATGGAAAAATATAATCCCTATCAATCCTATACCCGATAAGGATGCACTGATTTTATACAGAAAGTATATAAAAGCGAATAATGAAGTAAGTAAAAAGCAACCCGCAAGTAACCAAATAGATAGACTACATAACATGGATACAAGTCCACCTATCAGAAAAATTATAGAAGCCCCTCTCAGCTTTTGCAGATCTTCTCCCACTTTATCCTTTGAAAAAAACAAAAGTGACAGTTCCATGAAGGTATCAACAAGAAGCTTTAGCGCAGCAAATAACATAAAAAAACAGATAAAGAACAATAATAAAAAGGATAATTTAATATTAATCTCTGATAACAACCCAGTCATGCCTGAATAGAGCCCATTGCTTTTTAAAAACACGATCATTCTCACCATAAGATGAACAGCAAAGGACAGACTAAATGCCATTATCGATAATAAGGGAAAATAACCTGTTACGTATGTATTCTTCATTTTTCGTTTTCCTTTTATTTCATATTTTCCCATTATACATCATTTACCGGAAAGGAGAATTGATTTTTTTAATTTTTTTCCTTCATATAATACATGGTTAAAACACATGAATACCAGTCTTTTCAAGTACAGTCTAATATAAATTTGCGGTATAATTTGCTATGCTGAATGTACGGATTGGTACATTTTGTTGTAATTTTTCAATATTTTATAATTTTTTAAGGGAGGTCCTTATGTCAATGCTTCACTTGAGTATATTACTGCCCTTTTTGGCTGCGATATGTATTCCGGTTATAGGCAAATATGCTCGTAAAATACATACCGGATGGTTCGTACTCATCATACCTATCGTGTTATTTGGTTATTTGTTTACGTTCCTGCCTGAAATATCAGATCATCAATCCATAACAGCAAGTTATGCATGGATCCCTTCACTAAACATTTCATTTGATGTTTATGTAGACGGATTAGGCCTGCTCTTCGCTATGCTGATCACAGGCATTGGTACACTCGTTATTCTGTACTCCATCTTTTATATGGACAAAACAAAAGAAAAATTGAGTAATTTTTATGTCTATTTACTATTATTTATGGGGGCTATGCTTGGGGTTGTCCTATCTGATAACTTAATTGTCCTTTATACGTTTTGGGAATTTACCAGCCTTTCTTCCTTCCTGCTAATTGGTTATTGGCATGAGAGAAAAGGATCCCGCTACGGAGCGCAAAAATCATTATTAATCACCTTTTTAGGTGGCTTATCCATGCTCGGAGGTTTTATTACCCTCTCCGTAATGGGAAATACCTTCAGCATCAGAGAATTAATTTCAATGGCTCCAGATTTGATAAACCATCCTCTGTTTTATTTTTCGATGATACTCGTTTTATTAGGGGCATTCACGAAGTCAGCCCAATTCCCATTCCACATTTGGTTACCTGATGCAATGGAAGCACCTACACCAGTCAGTGCTTATCTTCATTCAGCAACGATGGTTAAAGCAGGTATCTATTTAGTAGCACGTTTGAGCCCTATATTTGCTTTATCGGGTGAATGGGTATGGATTATTGGCCTGGTCGGTATCATAACCTTAATTTGGGGTTCCTTTAATGCAGTACGTCAGTATGATTTAAAAGGGATTCTTGCCTACTCAACAGTCAGCCAGCTCGGCTTAATCATGTCCCTGCTTGGCATCGGTGCGGCTTCCCTCCATAGTGGATCAGCTGAGAATAATGTATATATTGCCGCTGTTTCGGCAGCTGTTTTTCACCTGATTAACCATGCAACTTTTAAAGGTTCATTATTCATGGCAGTCGGTATTATTGATCATGAAACGGGAACTAGAGATATTCGTAAACTGGGCGGATTAATGACCATAATGCCAATCACTTTTACTATTGCTGCAATCGGAGCATTCTCAATGGCAGGCTTACCTCCATTCAATGGATTCTTGAGTAAGGAAATGTTCTTTGGCAGCCTATTAGATATAACAAAAGCAGATTTTCTTAACCTGCAAACATGGGGTAATTTATTCCCTGTTATTGGCTGGATGGCAAGTGTATTCACATTTGTTTACTGTATGATTCTTTTATTTAGAACTTTTGGCGGCAAACTTCAGCCTGAAAAATTAACGAAAAAGCCGCATGAGGCACCGATTGGATTATTGATTTCACCAATCACACTTGCAGCCTTGGTTATTATTTTTGGATTATTTCCAAACATCCTTACTTCAACAATTATTGAGCCAGCTACTGCAGCTATTCTGCCGAGCCTGTATGAAAACGGAAATCCTCCGCATCTTCATATACAAATGTGGCACGGAGTAAATGGCGCATTATTGATGACAATCGGAGTTATCATCTTAGGAATTATCTTGTATAAGTTTTATCCAAAATGGAGCAAGATTTATACGTATTTCTCTGATAAATACACATTAAACAATGCGTATAATATGGGATTAAGATCAATGGATACAGGTTCACGTCTTATTACCCGCGGATATATGAACGGGAGTATCCATGATTATTTAGTTTATATATTTGGCTTCATGATCATCAGTTTACTTTATACGGTTTGGAAAACCGATAGCTTTGCATTCGAAACTACCAGCATGACTCCAATTGGGGTATACGAAGTTATTTTGATCTTTATCTTAGTGCTGGCTTCAATCATGATCCTATTTGCAAAATCGAGACTGACTTCAATTATTTTGATGGGAGCGGTTGGTTATACGGTGTCACTTTTATTTGTTCTATTCAGGGCACCTGATTTAGCCTTAACTCAATTTGTCATTGAAACAGTTTCTACATCCCTGTTCTTGCTTTGTTTCTATCACTTGCCGAAGTATAAACCAAAGGAAAAGCGTATGCGCTTTAAATTGACGAACCTGGCAATCTCTCTTGGTGTCGGAATTACGATGACACTTATCGCACTTGCTTCTCACAGTACGAAGCTATTTGAATCCATCTCTGAGTTTTATAAAGAGGTTACGTACAAAGAAGCCGGTGGAGAGAATATGGTTAACGTAATCCTGGTTGACTTCCGTGGTTTGGATACCATGTTTGAAATTACCGTACTATCCATTGCAGCCATGGGAATTTACACCATGATTAAACTCCGTCTCACGAAAAGAGGAGGGGAAGAATGAAAACAAATGATTTAATTTTACAGACGGTCACTAAAATCGCAACTTTTATTATTATTTTGTTCTCAATAAACATTTTCTTTGCCGGACACTATACGCCCGGCGGTGGATTTATCGGTGGTCTTATGACTTCTTCTGCCATCATTCTTTTATTGCTGGCATTTGATTTAAAAACCGTAAAAAGTTTTCTGCCGGTAAATTATTTATCGTTGGTTGCTGTTGGATTGTTGTTATCTGTCGGAACTGGAGCTGGTGCGTTATTCTTCGATGCTCCTTTCCTGACGCACGCATTTGATTATTTTGATTTACCGCTCCTTGGTAAAACATCCCTTCATACAGCAGTTATCTTTGATACGGGTGTTTATCTAGTTGTAATCGGCGTGACAATGACCATTATTCAAACGATTGGGGAGAGTGAATGATGGAGATTTTAATGTGTTTTGCTATAGGAATTCTATTTACGATTTCCACCTATTTACTTTTATCAAAAAGCTTGCTTCGTATCATTATTGGAACAAGCATATTGAGCCATGCGGTGAATTTATTGGTTCTTACCATGGGAGGATTAAAACAAGGAGCTGTGCCTATTTTAAGTGAACACGCCAAATCCTATGTGGATCCACTGCCACAGGCATTAATCCTGACAGCGATTGTAATTAGCTTCGGTGTCACATCTTTCTTCCTGGTATTGGCCTATCGTTCCTATCAGGAACTAGGAACGGATAACATGGATCAACTGAGAGGAAATAAGTCATATGAATAACCTTGTTATATTACCTATTTTACTTCCGTTATTAACAGGAATTTTATTGTTATTCCTTGCGAAAAAAATAAATGCCCAAAGAATAGTCGCCTTGGCCTCTTCAATACTGGTCCTGGTAGTTACCTTTTCACTTTTAATAGAGGTAAAAACAAATGGCATTCTAACCTTGCAGGCCGGCAGCTGGGATGCCCCTTTTGGAATTAGTCTTGTAGCGGATATGCTGGCAGCCTTACTGGTTTTAACTACATCTCTAATTACATTAGTAACAATTATTTATTCTTTTAAAAATATTGATGCAAACCGTGAAAAATATTTCTACTATGCCCTTATCCAATTTTTAATTGTAGGTGTTAACGGGGCATTTTTGACCGGAGATATATTCAACTTATTTGTATTTTTTGAAGTAATGCTAATGTCATCTTATGTATTACTGGTGACAGGTGGGACAAAAGTACAGCTCCGCGAGTCTATCAAGTATTTGCTTGTAAATGTAATTGCTTCTGGCCTTTTTGTCGCTGCTGTTGCTTTTCTTTACTCTGTTGTAGGTACGCTGAATATGGCGGATATCTCAGAAAGAATTGCGGAAGTAGACCAGCCGGGAATCATCACGGTTATCGCTGTTCTGTTTCTAATCGTGTTTGGATTAAAGGCAGCTATTTTCCCTTTATATTTTTGGATGCCCGGCTCATACTTTGCGCCGCCAATTCCAATCCTGGCATTGTTTGGTTCATTATTAACAAAGGTTGGTGTTTATTCCATCCTAAGAACCTATACCATCATGTTTTATCATCAAACTGACTATACGCATACATTGCTGGAGTACCTTGGAATTTTAACCATTGTATTCGGCTGTATCGGTGTATTGGCCTATATGGATGGCAAAAAAATCATCATTTACAATATCGTAATTGCAATAGGTGTTATAATCTTCGGTATTTCAATCATGAATACCGCATCTATATCTGGTTCCATTATGTATACAATCCATGACATGATGATTAAAGCAGCCCTGTTTCTGCTTATTGGAGTTATGATGGCTAAAACAGGGACAAGTAATATTAAGCGCATGGGTGGGCTAATTCACGAATCTCCACTTTTAGCTTGGATGTTCTTCATAGCAGCTATATCGTTAGCCGGGGTTCCACCTTTCAGTGGTTTCACAGGGAAATTATTAATCATTCAGGGTGCCTTTGATGAAAGGCATTACGTTGGAGGATTGGTAGTCCTATTCTCAAGTTTAATTGTTTTATATTCCGTGATGCGCATTTTCATATTCGCATTCTGGGGTGAGAAAAAGGTTTACGATGAGAACTTCTCCAAGAAAGACAATCGTTTCTTACTATTGCCGATTGGCATTTTACTTGTAGTCTCAATATTGTACGGATTGGGCTCTGAGGTTGTTTATACGTATGTGTCTGATGCGGTTGATGTTTTAATGAATCCAACAGATTACATTCAGGCCGTACTAAAGGAGTGATGAAGATATGTCTTATCAAATATTATTAAATGTAATTCTAGCCTTGACCTGGATGTTTCTGACGACGTCAAATACAGCCGCTTCATTTATTATCGGCTATTTAATTGGGGCGATTATTCTTTTTCTATTCAGACGCTTTTTTTCGACTCGATTTTATTTGCATAAGGTATTGGCTGTCCTGCATCTCTTGGGGATATTTATACGAGAATTATTGATTGCAAACTTCGACGTTTTCAAAACAATCATCAGACCAAAGCTTGAACTGAAGCCAGGAATCTTTACTTATGAAACCAAACTTAAATCGGATTGGCAGATCACTCTTCTGTCCTGTCTGATTACCTTGACTCCCGGTACATTAGTTCTGGATATTTCTTCTGATAATAAAACATTATTCATCCATGCATTAAATATATCGGAGATTCCAGAAATGCAAGAAAGCATAAAAAATTCATTTGAACGGCTTATTCTGGAGGTGAGTGAGTAATGATTAGTTTCATCCTTCAGCTTTCTTTAGTCTGTATAGCTATTTCGATGCTCATTCTAATTTATAGAGTAATTAAGGGACCAAGCATCCCTGATCGTGTAGTGGCATTGGATGCTATTGGCATGAACTTAATTTGCATGATAGCCATCCTATCCTTATTGCTCAGCACATCGATGTTTTTAGAGGTTATCCTTCTGATCAGTATTCTTTCGTTCACTGGTACGGTTGCCTTTTCGAAATTCCTGGAGAAAGGGGAAATCATAGAAAATGAACGAAATTAGTTCCTATATTTTTGTATGTATTGTTTTAATCGGTTCTATATTGACCGTTATATCAGCTCTTGGAATACTTCGTCTACCTGATGTATATACACGGAGCCATGCAGCTTCTAAAACATCCACTTTGGGTGTAACCCTTGTATTGCTGGGCACATTCTTATATTTCTGGCTTACAGAGGGCCATTTTAACTCCCGTATCCTGCTAGCTATTTTGTTTATTTTTATGACAGCTCCAGTTGCCGGACATTTAATCAGCCGTGCAGCCTATAATACAGGCGTTAAATTGTGGAAACATAGTGTGCGTGATGATTTAAAAAAGGCAAAAAAACAGAAAAATAGTTAATGACAGAAAAAGAGGATGCTTACAAGGTCGCTTTAGACCTTGTAAGACATCCTCATTTTTTTATTTGGATCACTGCAAGTGTACATCTGCTGATACATATTAATTCGTTCTCTTCATCAGTTATTTTAATTTCCCATACCATTGTTTTTTTTCCTCTGTGTATAATATTTCCTGTTGCGGTCACCAAGCCCTCCCTTTTGCTTTTAAGATGATTCGCATTAATCTCTAAACCAACGACTGCTTCTTTCTCCTCGTCAACCATTGTATATCCACCAAGACTGGCGACCGTTTCGGCAAGAGCAACCGATGCACCACCGTGAAGTAGTCCCATAGGCTGGTGTGTCCGTTGGTCAACGGGCATGGTTGCAACAACCCTTCCTTTACTGACCTCAACTATTTCTATCCCTAATGTACCCATCAATGTTTTACTTAAATCCAATTAAAGGCATCCTTTCCATTGCTTATTTGTTATGAATTAGATAAAGAGCGGAAAAATAAAGGAGTAAAGCTTACTTACAAGTGATTCCTATTCAGATTTTTTAAGGTGAATCCCTTCAAAGATGATGAATGGGCTATCCGTAGGACTTTACAAAAAGCATATCTAGATGATGGAGGTATGGTCAAATGGATCTTCGAGAAGGAATGGTTCCAACTGTATTAGGTACTGCTGTCGCCGCTACTGGTTATGCTCTTAAACAAAAGCATAATAGCAATAAAATGATTGCCAATACACTATTTGGATTTGGGCTTGCCCATATTGCTCTTGGTGTTATTGACTTAGTCGAGCATCGCAACGATATCTAAATGAACATCATCTATCCCCTAAATAAGCAACTTAACCGTTGCTTATTTTTTGGTCTAATACAATCTACCTTCTCCTATATATAGTTATAAGGTAATTTATTTCGTAAGAGGAGGTGCCCATATGTATGCAAATCAACAGTTTTATAACTGGGCTCAAAGTCTAGGTCCTCATTACCACATACCCACATGGATCCATCCATCTGTTATGGGTATGAATTCTTATTCTTCATATAACAGAAAAGTTCCTGCTATAGATACAACAAAATTTAAGAATTCTGCTAATCGAACCGCGTCCTATCTGACTGAAGCATTAAGAATCGCCAATCAGATCTCTACATCTCAAGACTTAGCTCGTCAAATTATGGCAGCCTCGGAGTTTAATAATCTAAGCGAAGTGAATCGATTATTGCTTTCAACCGGTATTCGAATAGCTCCGTCCATCTATTACGATCCGGAGGGAATTCGGCTGGTTTTTGCTGATAAACAAACCAGTCCTCCCTGTTGTGAAGTTGGGGTAGTCATACGATGGAGCTAAAAACCAGCAGTTTGATAACTGCTGGTTTTGTTTATAAATTATTATTAATAAAATCCGCCACCATATCCATAAGGGTATCCATATCCATACGGAGAATAACCATATCCATATCCCCATGGTCTGCTAAGCAATGCTCCACCTATTAATCCGCCGGCTAATCCTAAACCAAATCCCCCGATCGGACCTCCAAATCCAAAACCAAAACCTGGTCTACCCCATGGTCTTCCCCACGGTCCGCCCCACGGTCTACCCCATGGTCTACCCCATGGTCTCTGTCTATAATCCATCTGTAAAATACCTCCTGTGTGTTTTAATGCCTACACTATTATGTATGCAAAAACCTAACAGCAGGTAAGGGCGAATGCCCTCTTATAAGAATACATTCACATTTAAATCTATTTATGAGTATGGATTATTCTTTACCATCTAAACCAAAACGTTCAACCAATACAGCCAATGTCCTCGCCATTACACCAGTAGCACCTGATGGTCCAAGCTCATAGCTGGAACGTCTTGTTGATGTACCAGCTATATCTAAATGCACCCATGGAGTCTCCTCAGCAAATTCACCAACAAATGCACCTCCCATAATGGCATGCCCCTCTGCTCCCGGCGAATTATTAAGATCAGCTATTTTGCTATTGCGAACACGCGCTTTATCCCTTTCGGTAATTGGCAATCTCCACATGGGTTCTCCAGCTTCATCAGATGCTTTTAAGACTTCCTCAAACCAGCTTTCATGATTTGTCATTGCACCTGTCATTTCTACACCTAATGCTGTAATAACTCCCCCGGTTAATGTAGCTACATCAACTAAATAATCCGCTCCATGCTGTTTAGCATATGTAATCGCATCTGCCAACACAAGACGCCCCTCGGCATCTGTATTCAAGACCTCAATTGTTTTACCAGCCATGGAGACTATGACATCATCTGGTTTGAAGGCATTTCCGGATATCATATTGTCTGTTGATGGAATAACGGCCACAACATTTTGTTCAGGTCTCAATTCCCCAATTATCTCCATAGCTCCAAGGACAGCGGCTGCTCCCCCCATATCCGTTTTCATTCCAACAATCCCTGCTTTTGTCTTTATTGAATACCCGCCTGTATCAAATGTAATTCCTTTGCCAACCAAACCAATTACATCTGTCCATTCAGATTTCCCTTGATATTTCAGGACAATCATTTTAGGTGGTTCAGCCGATCCTTGGTTGACGGCAAGCAAGGCTCCCATTCCAAGCTCCTGCATATCCTCTTTTTCAAGGATTTCACACTCAAACTGATATTTATCAGCCAGTCCTTTTGCATAATTGGCCATATCTGTAGACGTTAGCATATTACCTGGAAGATTTACTAAAGTCCGAGCTGAATTGGTTCCTTTTCCGTATGTATATCCAACAAAAAGGGAAGATTCAACTAGCTCTCGGTCAGCTTCCGTATATACAGAAACCTCTTCTATTTTCTTATCAGGTTCATTTTTCTTTTGCTTATATCCTTCAAATTCATACGTAGACAAAGCTAATGCTTCTCCTAAAGCGTGTGCTGCATCCTCCACCGTAATGACATCTGTCAGGAATGACGTTAAATCGACGCTAATCTTTGTCCATCCACAATCTTCGACTTTTTGAAACATTTTGCCGAATGCTTCTTTTAGCTCTTCGAATGTTAAATCTTTTTGTTTGCCCAGTCCAACGAACACCAATCTCTCCGGTGGAATTAGACCAAGTGTATGCAATGTCGATACTTTTTTCTTCCTAGCGGAAATATCTCCAACCCTGACAAGATCCTGAAGCTTACTATTCATCATTCTATCTGCGTCCGATAAAATCGCTGCAAGCGTAACTGGATGATTAAATGCTCCAGTTACCAAAACCGGCATATGTGTTTGACTCGGATTTTCATTATAAACTTTAAACATACTACTCCTCCTGATCGTTTATCTTCATTCATGCCTTTTCTTACTGACATCAACTTTCCTTACCTATTATCTTACCATTGACATCGTAATTTAGAACAAATGAAGTATTCCATTCACTGAAAAATTAAACGATTTATCCGATATATCTTGCCTATTTTACCCTTTCTTTAGGTATAAAAAAACAGAGGACTTAATCCTCTGTGAATTAGTTGCGGAGGCCTCAGGACATTGGTCATGGAGGCTTTGCTACAGGGTGGGGCGGTTTTAGTCTTCGTTCCTTGTAATCCGGCTTCAACGGCTAGAAACTCAGGACATAAGCATGACCTCTACAGGAGGCCTATAGGATGTAGGTCATGAAGACGTTGCCACAGGACGTGGCGGTTTTAGTCTTCGTTCCTTAAGATAGCCGCTTCAGCACTATATTTAATCCGGCTTCGGCTCCTAGCTCCTCGAGTCATAAGTGTAGCCACTGCGGGAGGGAAAAACGCCTCCCTACGTGCCTCCTCTTATGCTTGTCGGAGCTGACCAGTCGCCTCAGCACTATAACCAACACATACCGGTGCATGATCGTATGGGTCGATGATGATTCTGGCTTCTATTTGGAAGACGGTTTTTAGTACTTCTTGGTTTATGATTTCGGTTGGTGTGCCGGATTTGATTATACTGCCGTCTTTCATGGCTATGATATGGTCTGAGTATCTGGATGCATGATTGATATCATGGAGTACCATTACTATTGTGCTTTTTTCTTGGCGATTGAGTTCCTGAATAATTTGCAATACGTCCAGCTGGTGGGCCATATCTAAATATGTTGTGGGCTCATCTAAGAGGATGACATCTGTTTTCTGAGCCAGTGCCATGGCCAGCCAAACCTTTTGCCTTTGCCCACCAGATAAGCTTGCGATACTTCGTTCTCGACAGGCGGATGTTTTGGTAATTTCCATTGCCCATTCTATGATTTCCATATCTTCCTTCGTCATTATTTTATTGTTTTTACGATGTGGATAACGCCCATAGGATATCAGTTCCTCCACACCCAACAATCCCGGTGCAGCTGGGCTTTGCGGTAGCATAGAAAGCCGTTTGGCAATTTCCTTCGTTGAAACGGTATTCATATCTTGCTCCTGCAAAAATACCTTTCCTTGCTTTTGTTTCAATACGCGTCCCATCGTTTTTAATAAAGTAGATTTCCCACAACCGTTCGGTCCAATAATAGTCGTTATGTTTCCTTTAGTAATCTCTAAGTTTAAATTTTGAAACACGGTCTTTTTTTCATAACAGGCTTCAAGATTTTCTGTACGCAGAATACTCATATCAAATATCCCCCTTTATGCTTTCGCCTTTTTGAGTAAATACAAGAAGAATGGTACCCCAATAATGGATACGATAATACCAACTGGCAGTTCAGCAGGGGCAATAATTGTTTTGGCAATATAATCAGAAGAGACCACCAACAGCGCACCTATTACTGCACTCACAGGGATAACAAATCTATTTTGAACACCAACAAGATAACGCGAAATATGCGGCGCCATTAAGCCAATAAATCCAATACTGCCTGATACTGATACACAAGCGCTTATTAAGCCGATACTGCTGAGAAGTAAGATTGATTTTTCTTTATTAATGGCTATACCTAAACTGATAGCGCTACTATCCTCCAATTGGAGCAAATCGAGTATATAGGCCTTTTTTAGAATGATCGGTATACATATAAACAGCCAGGGGGCCATGGCAAGTATATAAAGCCAATTGGCATCATAAATGCTGCCTGTGATCCACACAACTGCCATTTCAAAATCAGTTGCTTTCATTTTCAGCGACAAATATAAGGAAACGGCACCAAAAGCTGAACCAATCGCTATTCCAGTCAAGATGAGTCGTTCTACATCAAGGGAGCCATTTTTCCATGAAAAGGCGAATATAATTAAGGCCGCCAGCAATCCTCCAACGAGACCAAATAAGGGCATAGCCATAATGGAGAGCCATGTCATTCCTTGAAATACGCTATGAAAGAAAAACATGAATAAAACTACAGCCGTACCAGCACCGGCATTAATACCAAGTATTCCTGGATCGGCCAAGCCATTCTTCGTCACTCCCTGTATCACAGCACCGGCTATTCCAAGCCCAATCCCAACCAGACAGCCAATCAGAATCCTCGGTAACCTAAAATCAAAGATGACCAAATCGTGTTCCGGATTTACGTCTATTCGTGCTAATGTCTTTATTACATCGATAACAGACAATTGAAAGGTTCCAGCCATCAAGCTATAAACGATGACTGCTGTAATAGCGAGTACAATCAGCCATAATGTTATGTAATATCTTCGTTTTGAAACTTTATGCAAGGCCTCTTCCTCCTTTTGTTCTGATTAAATAGAGGAAGAATGGTACACCAATCAATGCAGTCACAACGCCAATCGGTGTTTCAAAGGGATAATTGATAAATCTGCTTAAAACGTCACATAGACCGAGAAATACAGCCCCAAGTATGCCTGCACAAGGAATTATCCATTTATAATCAACGCCGACAAGCATACGGCTAATGTGCGGAATGATTAAGCCTACGAAACCAACTTTTCCTACTAATGCAATTGCCGTACCCGTTAAACAGATAACCGACAGAATACAAATCGCTTTGACTAATCCGGTACGCTGACCCAAGCCGATTGAAACTTCCTCACCAAGAGAAAGGATCGTCACGGATTTGGAAACCAGTAAGGCAAGGAAGATTCCAACTATACCAAATGGCACAGCCAGTGCAAGGAGCTCCGAATCTATTTGATGCAATCTCGCATTATACCAAAAACTAATATTTTGGGAGACTTGGTAATAGGAAGCCAATGCTTGAGACAGGCTGCTCAAAAACGTCCCAAGCACAGTACCTATAATGGCCAAGCGAACAGGTGATAAACCATTAGGTAGCATGGAGCCAAATCCATAAACAATTCCTGCACCGAGCGCAGAACCAACCATTGACAACAAAATCATTTCAATAGATGTCATATTCGGCAGAAAAATCATTGATACCGTAATGATAAAAGCTGAACCATCTGCCACACCCATAATGGAAGGGGATGCAAGATAGTTTCTTGTCATCCCCTGCATGAGTGCACCTGATATAGCAAGGAAGGCTCCAACAAGAAGTGCCCCTATTGCTCTCGGTAAACGGGATGTCATAATAATGGCATGGTCCACATTATCGGCATTATAATGAAAGAGGGCATTCCAGATCGTTATATAATCTATATTTTTGGCTCCATAAAAAACGGATAACAGGATGATAAGGAGTATAAGAATGGGTGCCGCACTTATTATCAGTAAAGGTATTTTCCTCTTATCCATACACTCATCAACCTTACTCAGTTAAAGAGCTGGTTGCAGCTTTGAGGAAAGCCGTCTTACTCCATGCCGTTCCACCCTGGGCAAGAGGATCCACAGTATTAACGAAGACTTTTCCGTTTTTAGCAGCATTCATACTTTTCCAAATTGGATTAGCTTCTAACTCTTCCAATGCTTTCGGTTTATCAGCATTTTCACTTTCTTCAAATTGAAGGAACACATAATCCGGATTCACTTCCGCAAGTTTTTCCATTGAGATAACTTCCTGTGCCTTCGCAGCTTTTACCACTTCCGGTACCTCAAGTCCTAAATCACTGTACAGAACCGGGTTGAGGTACATACTTTCTGGATACACATAGACATTGCCTCCCCGAATACGAAGGACCATTGCCTTTTTCCCTTTCAGAGATTCACCCAATTGTTCTTTTGCTGCCCCAGCATCTTTCTTATAATCAGAAATAATCTTCTCTGCTTCAGCTTCTTTACCTGTCAAATGAGCCATTAAATTTAAGTTATCTTCCCAGTTTGTTGAGATATGGGAGTATGGGAATGTTGGTGCAATCTTCGTTAACTGTTCAGTGATATTCTCCTTCGCTTTGGAAGTCCAAAGGATCACATCAGGCTTTAATCCAAGTAAGGTTTCATAATTTGGCTGTGTTTTTTCCCCTATGGACTTAGCACCAGCCAAATCATCTGCCAAATAAGCTGGCAGTTCTCCGGCAATTGTAATAGCACCTACAGGTTTAACTCCTAAAATCGCTGCATCCTCCATCGATTCAAGACTCGCTGTAGCAATCTTTTTCACCTCAGAAGGAACCGTATATTCTTTATCAAGGTATGTAATCGTTTGAGTTTTATTTTCTGATTTCTTGCTATCATCAGCTTGAACTTCATTCTCAGATTGTTTTATTTGTGTCTCCGTACTGTTGCATGCTGCCAAACCAAGGCAAGTCATAGCGGATAATCCCATGATTAATAAATTCTTTTTAATACTCATTTTCCTCTTCCTCTCATCTGGTCCTTTTTCTATGTACTCGCTTTCAATCTAACTAAACAATTTGTCTTACCAACCCCCATATTTATTGCGGAAAGTATTGAAAATGATAATCATTATCAAGTATTATATAAAATATAAACGAACAAACTGGAATTTTCAATTAATTTTATGTAAATTTTTGAATGATTTATACTTAATTTGTCAAATAATCTTTTGAATACAAATGAAAAGAGGTCAATAAATGAGCGAGACAGCCCCTAAAAATTCTTCTTGGCATCAAAATGTTTCTTTACCTAATACCTGGGATGTAGATATGTACAATCAGAAACAGGACCGGTTTTATCGTATTTTCATTTACAAGCCGGATACTGTTCCTCCTCCTGAAGGATACCCGGTTTTCTATGCGTTGGATGCAAACTCTGTTTTTGGCACCTTTGTTGATGCAATGCGTGTTCAGATGAGGAAGCCGGAAAAAACAGGGGTATATCCAGCAATTATTGTTGGAATTGGTTATCACACAGATCAGCCATTCTCTCCTTACCGTGTCTATGATTTTACCAGGCCAATATCAAAAGAGAATTTACCGCCGCACCCAGCAGGCATAGAATGGCCGTCCCATGGTGGAGCTGAGCATTTCCTTACATTTATTAAAGAAGTAGTTAAACCGGAAATAGAGCGAAATCTGCCGGTCAATATAAACAAACAAACACTGTTTGGCCACTCACTAGGCGGATTATTTGTTTTACAAATTCTTTTCTCAGAGCCAGACACTTTTCATACATACATAGCAGGAAGCCCCTCTATTCATTGGGACCCGATGTTTTTTAGAAGCGAGAAAGACGCATTCATCCATAAGATAAAACAATCAGAGCGGCAAATAAAGATTATGATTGGTGTAGGCGAGCTGGAAAAGCAACACTTTAGTCATATGAATAAAAATGCTGCTGAAATTTCCGAAGACCTTAATCAGTTGCATGAATACGGGATTCACATACAGTTCAGGGAGTTTTCAGAGGAAAATCATGTATCCGTATTATTACCACTTATAAATCGCGCAATTAAACTGGGGAGTATATAAAAAAACTATATAGCGAACACCGAATTTAAAGCACAAAAAAACCGTCCATGAGGAACGGTAGGAAAAAAATATTTAACTACTTTTTATTAATAATCTGATTTCTAAATACTTGCAAGCTCTCTGTTTCATTCAAAGCTTTTAGCTCAGGTTCAGTCAGCTTGCCTGTTCCCATACTGACTACATACACCTTCAGCTGTTTTTTTCCCCATTTCTGATATACATCATCCACGGTATCGTAATATAGATCAATTTTATTCCCTTTTATCGCTGAACCTGTATCAGCAACCACTCCATACCCATAGGATGGGATAAAAAGAATGGTCCCAATTGGAAAGACGCTTGTGTCCGCTGCAATCGTTGAATATAAGTCGCGTTTTACCTTTACACCGGAATAGGTGATTCCATAGCTGGGATGGTTTGGATTTTTCCCAGTTGACTCGTACCCTGCTGTATAACCTGTAGCAATCACTTCTTTAGCAGGGTATTTATTCCAATCATCATTTTCTTCCAGTGTGGACGCTGATTTTATTTGTCCAACAGAGGAAGTTGTGTCATAGCTTGATAACGATATTTGATCTTTGGGCTTAGGATTTTCCCTAATTTTAGAATGTATATGGCGAAAAACAGGAAACTCATGAACACTAATTCCTGTAAAATATGAAAGGGTTACAACGGTAGCCAGTAAGAATAAAAAAACGAGTGAAATTGCTCTGATAAATTTAAAAGTATGGTCCATGTGACGATTTCTCCTTTCACACAAACCATTCTTCCCAATACCAGAGTATCTATTCCTTTTTCAGAACTATCTATATTTTGTTAAAATAAAAAAACCCACTAACGATTACTCGAAGAGGGTTAAAACATTCTGTATCCCATTGAACGAAGAATTCTTATAACGATACCTGAAACAATGGATCCTGCTAATCCTGCTGCCAAAATAATTGCATCTGCGGAGGCAAGGTTGAAAAATCGCTCTTTTAATAATTGAAAACTAGAAGAAGGATTTACAAAGTACTCCGTTAACTTAACACTATTAATAAAATATAATGCTGCCAAGGGATAAATTACTGCCATAATCCATGTCTTTCTAAACAGCATATTTAAAATAAAGCCCAATCCAAAAAAAAGAATAAAGAACAATACCACTGATATAATTACAACCGGAATTGACATGCCCATTCTCTATAACTCCCCCTTAGTCGTACAAAAGTAAGTTTATAGGATGGAAGAATTTTCGTCAATTGGGTTGTTTTTGAAAATAACATTTACCGCCATTTATTTAGTGTTTTTTGTTTTACCGCTTCCCCCGCAGCATGAGCATGTTTCAGATCCACCAAGCAGTAATTGAAAATATCCTTTTCCATAGCAATACGGGCACTGATAGGCTTTTTGATTCATAACGTAATCAACCCCTAATTTATTGAATTTTCTGATAATATATCAGAAATTTCAGAAAATGAAAAGTACCCAAAAAGTCTCAGTAATCCGATGTAAGCGTATACAAATTTATTTTCCTTTTAAATACTCCCTTATACACAAGAAATCAATTATATAAATAATTTATATGCGGTGTATTGAAAGACATCCCCTGGATTGATTCCTTCAAGCGGTTTCTTATGCAGGGATGCATGCTTTTCATTTAATTCCGTTAATAACAATGAACTATCCGGATCCTTTTTAATTGTCTCCTGGTCCATAAAAGCAACATCCAGTAGTTCAGTTTTTTGCATGGAAATTTCTCCGGAAATTGGTTCCAATAAGAAAAGCAGCATATTATCACTGATTTCATTACGAATAACACCTGTTCTAAGACCAAATAACCCAATAATCTTTGTTTCAATCCCCGTCTCTTCTTTAATCTCTCTAACCACTGCTTCATCTGCTGTTTCTCCCGCCTGTACAAAACCTGCCGGCAATGACCATTTCCCTTTTAAACCACCATATGACTTCTTCACAACAAGCCATTTACCATCCTTTGTTACGACCAACCCTGCTACACCTAACCAGACATATTTACTTCTTTCTAACATATGAACACCTTTTCCTGGATTTTTTTAGTAATCAAAAAGCTGTCTCGAGTATAATCGGACAGCTTTCTTTCGAGGTATGTTATACCTTATTAGATTAATTTAAATTTACCCTTTTTCATGAGAAGCGGCAAGCCACCCATCATGTATAAGGCACGATTATCTATGATTTTTTTCATCGCAGCTGCTTTTGTACCTTTTAATTTTTTGCCAAAAACAACTCCAATCGCATCATCATCGCCAAGTGAACATACAGTGCCTTTTGGCTCAAATACGAAATCCTTCAATTTCTCTCCTCGAATAAGAGCAGCAATATTTTCGGAGCAAACTTCAGCCTGCTGCATAGAGATTTGAGCTGTTGGTGGGTAAGGACGATTTATCTCTTCATTAATGATTAACGCACAATCTCCAATGACAAAAACATTTTCAAGACCGGGCGCCTGCAAAGTAGGTTCCACTTTCACGCGGCCGCGCATCGCCTCAATACCTGACTTTTCGATGATACTGCTTCCTCTGACACCCGCAGCCCAGATAACTGTACCCGCTTTTATTAATTCTGTTTCATCTTCGCCTTTACCAACCAGTATTCCCTCTGCCGTGCAGCCTTTGACCGGTGTGCCAATCATGAACTCCACGCCTTTTTTCTCCAATCGGGCAACAGCATATTGTACAAGCTCCGGATCAAAGCCTGGTAATGCTGTAGGTGCTGCTTCTACACAAATAATACGCGCTTTATTAGGATCAACATCATATTCTTCACAAAGAGCTGGCATACGATTAGCAAGCTCTCCAATAAATTCAATACCTGTAAATCCAGCACCGCCCACTATAATGGTTAATCTTTCTTCCTTTTTATCCGTTTGGTATTGGGAGAACTGATAATCAATATGTTCACGAATATGACGTGCTTTATTTACACTGGAAATACTGAATGCATATTCCTTTAATCCTTCAATACCAAATGTTTCAGATTCGGCACCTAAAGCAACCACTAAATAATCATATGAAACAGTACCAGTCTCACAAACTATCACTTTCTCATCTTTTTTTATTTCTACAACGGTATCTTCAATCATCGTTACTTTATTACGATCGATGATACTACTAATATCATAGCGTACTTTATTGTGATGTATGGTACCCGCTGATGCTTCATGCAGCCAAGTTGTTTCATAATGATAACGATGCTTATTAATGAGTGTAATTTCAGCTTCATTCACATTCATTTTATTCTGCAAACGCTTAGCTGTTAACAATCCGCCATAACCGGCTCCTAGAATAACAATTTGAGGCTTTTTCACTAGTATCACGTCCACCTTTTTTATATGATATAAAAAATTCAAACATCTTGTGATATCATTCACGTATATTACGTCAAAAATGTCACAAAATATTAACATTTCGCTATAGATTACTATATTCCCTTTTGGTTATTTTTTCAAGCGCTGGATATAAAAAGGATAAAAAAACTAGGAACGGTTTTACCTTTGACTTTTTTGAATATTTACTCTTATTATCTTTATATACACACTTATCCTTTAGAGGAACGTTATACCAAGATATATGGTACTATTTATTAAAGATTTATTTACAATATAGGGGGTAATCAAGTGAAAGAAGATCAAAAAGTATATGACGTAACGATCATAGGTGGAGGACCTGTAGGATTGTTCACTGCTTTCTATGGTGGTATGAGGCAAGCCTCAGTGAAAATCATCGAAAGTCTGCCCCAGCTAGGCGGACAATTATCCGCACTCTATCCTGAGAAATATATTTATGATGTAGCAGGTTTTCCTAAAATACTTGCTCAAGAATTAGTTAATAACCTAAAGGAACAAATGGCTAAGTTTGATCCAACCATTTGTCTTGAACAAGCTGTCGAGAATGTTGAAAAACAGGCAGATGGTGTTTTTAAAGTAACAACCGATAAAGAAGTTCATTATTCAAATACGATTATCATCACAGCCGGAAATGGAGCATTCCAGCCAAGGCGCCTTGAACTCGAAAATGCGTCTAGCTATGAAGGAAAGAATCTTCATTATTTTGTTGATGATTTGAATAAATTTGCCGGTAAAAAAGTCGTCGTATGTGGCGGAGGGGACTCTGCAGTAGACTGGGCATTAATGCTTGAGCCTATCGCCGAGGAAGTAACACTTGTTCATCGCCGTGATAAATTCCGTGCCCATGAACATAGTGTGGAAAATCTTAAAAACTCAAGTGTAATCATTAAGACTCCTTATATACCATCTGAATTAGTTGGCGATGGGGAAACCATTAAACAAATCGTGTTGGATGACGCAACAGGGGAACATAAAGAAACGATTGACGTTGATGCCGTATTAGTTACATTTGGTTTTGTTTCTTCACTTGGACCTATTAAAGAGTGGGGACTTAATATCGAGAAAAATTCCATCATTGTGAATAGCAAAATGGAAACTAATATACCTGGTATTTATGCAGCTGGAGATATTTGCACATATGATGGGAAAGTGAAGCTAATTGCCTGTGGATTTGGTGAAGCTCCTACGGCTATTAACAATGCAAAAGCATATATGGATCCTAAAGCAAGAATCCAACCCCTTCATAGTACAAGTATGTTTAAAGATTGATTGACTGAACTAAAACTGGTCAAGACGCATCATGCAAAATAAATAAGAGGAATTCAGAATGTAAGCTGCTATGCTCATACATTCTGAATTCCTTCTTTTTTTAGTCACAACTCACTCTCTCTTTGTATGTATATAAATTATTCCCTTACGTACTAGTAAATACCAGAGTCAGGCCCCATATGAAGCGGGTATGAGATACTAGTGAGGTGATTACAATGAATGTGTTAATTGTCGGTGCAAACAACCGCACAGGCCAGCGAGTACTTGAGCTTTTGAATAAGTCTTCTCATCAGGCATATTGTTTAGTTCATGATGAAAATCTTGCTTCACTAGTTAGAAGTCTTGGTGCTGAACCCATGTTCGGAGAAATAACCGATTCTCTCCAATTGGAGGGCATGGACGCAGTTATTTACGCAGTCGATGTAACAAATCCTAGTATTCATGATACGATCTCCCATGTGACACAGCACGGAGCTATCCACTTTATACGAGAGTGTGAAAAAGCGGGCGTAGAGCGTTTTGTCATGTTAAGCTCCATTTATGCTGACAAACCGGATGAAGCACCATGCATTCTTTATTCTTTTTTGGAGGAAACAAGAATGACGGAAAATTATTTAACTGAATCCAGTAGGTTGAAGTATACAATTGTCCGTCCAGGCAAATTGATTGATTCTGATGGCACATTTAAAATACTGGCGGCAAAATCACTCGATGATGATGGAATGATTTCACGTAATGAAGTTGCACAGGTTTTAGTTGACACATTAGAAACAGATACGACCTTTAATAAGAAATTTTATTGTATTGAAGGCCCTTATCCTATTAAGGACGCCTTGGCTGAAGTGTAATATAAAACAACTAGTCTCCCTCTCCCCGCTCTTATTGGGAGAGGTTATTTTTGTTCAGCAGGAACCTTAAAATGCCTTAGTCTCATATAAAAAAATTCCTTCTCAATAGATACCTTTTTGATCGCATCTGTTTAAGAAGGAATTCCAACTAAATCAGTATTGATTTGTTAGTTTAACATTGCTCTGGATTACCCGTAACTTTAGCTGTACGGAATGAAGACCCACAACCACATGTGGCAATGGCATTCGGATTATCAATCGTAAAACCTCCGCCGAGCATCGATTGTTTATAGTCTATACGCGTTCCAGTCAGGATGGGCGCGTCCTCTTTATTCACAAGAAAATGAATTTCATGCTGTATGGTTTCAATATCACTATCTTGCTTTTTTTGCTCAAAGTTCATGCCATACGATAAACCGCTGCACCCTCCACCATGGACGGAAACACGCAAATATGGCTGATCTTCACCGCTTTCTTTTATCATCGTATTTATTTGAAAAGCTGCTGCTTCTGTTACAATAATGACATCATTATTCATTACCATTCTTCCCCCTTATAAAAAAGTTAGAAGGAAATTAAATCCTCTATTTATTAGTATATACATTAACCGGTGTCCTCTCAACCTTAAAACTGCCCATAATATGCTGCTGTTCGCACGTTTTGAATAAGATATACACTTTTAAATAACTCTTTCCCTAAATGACTATATTATTTTATCCAAAAGATTAATTAATATTTTTTACATAAACAGCAGCGGAATGAAAGAAAATAGAAAGACGAAATTGAAAGGAGTTTCCTTTGATGCTTTCTTCCGAACAACAATCTAATCTTCAATCAAAATTAGCAAATGAAAAAAAGGAACTTGAACATCACATTTCCCTGAATAATCATTTTGGTATAGGGGAAGATGAAAATTTTTATAATTATGTAGGAGAACTCTCTACATATGATAACCATCCGGCGGATACCGCCACTGAGCTATACGAACGTGGTAAAGACCTGGCCTTAAATGAACATTTTGAGAATGAACTTAATCAGGTGAACAGAGCTTTAGAGGCAATAGAAAAAGGAACCTATGGTAAGTGTGAAATATGCGGTAAAGACATCCCTTTTGAGCGGCTTCAAGCATTACCATCTACCACTTATTGCATCGAGCACAGTACTGAACAAACTGTTTCTCACGAACGTCCAATAGAAGAGCAGGTCCTGCATCCATTATATGAAAAAAAGCATGAGACAGAAGTGAATGGCTTTGATGAAGAAGATTCATGGCAGGCTGTAGCCGAGTGGGGGAGTTCAGATACCCCATCTGATTATTATGATCCAAAAGAGCACTATGATCAGGTCTATTTAAATTCCGATGAACATATCGGATATGTGGAGGATATTGAAAATTTCGCTGGAAACGATATTGAGGGGAAAAATGTTCAAATCTATCCCACAGCTGAACTCGAGCAATTAAAGGATTTATTGGATGAAGAAGGAATCATGACATCTTTTGGAGATTTAAAACCATATGAAGAAGATCCTTATACTGAAGATACCAATGATGATGAGTAATTCTTTATACAAAAAATAGGGAAGAAATAAGCAGAGTATGCCTATCTCTTCCCTTTTTATTATATTAAAACATTGGATTTTCTTCCAGATATTCATAAATATGATCAACCAGTTCTTCCGGACTGTCCCCTGTTACGACTTCGCCATTTACAAGGGCATACATACTGGCAGAGCAAATTCCACAATAACTAAGACACCCATATTCAATAACATCCAAATTAGGATCTTTATCTAAAATCTCCATAGCGGCCTGTGAACCGCTGACAAGATTACTGACGCAAAATTCAATAATTGGTTTCATACTATTGTCACCCCTTAGCACAACCAAAATCCTACTCTAAAATGATATAATAGTCAATTAATTTAAGTGAATCAGTTACCTTTTATACTCCATTTGCAGGGAGAAGTACTAGCAAATTGTTCATGATTTAGGAAATTAGATTTGGATGAATAATGCGACTTTTCACAAATAATACACAATTCAGTTGTTATTTTTTCCTATTTTCGATATACTTTGTATGGAATTTTACAATATTGACATCTATTATGATAATTTAATATTTTTATAGCACTTTATTAAAATTAGTATTCTAGCATAGTTAAAATTAGAAAATTGTATCCCAACAAAGGAGTCGTCATTTCTATGAAAAACTTAGTCATCCTCGGTGGTGGGTATGGTGGTATGAGAATACTTAACAAGCTCACTGATCATCAATTCCCTGCAGATATTCAGGTTACTCTGGTCGATCGAGTTCCTTATCATTGTTTAAAAACCGAATTTTATGCGCTTGCCGCTGGTTCCATTTCTGACCACAATATTCGTGTATCATTCCCTCAGCACGAAAGAATTCAATATAAATACGGTGAAGTATCCTCTATCGATTTATCAAATAAGAAAGTTCTATTAAAAGATCAGGAACCGCTTACATATGATGAACTGATTATCGGCCTGGGCTGTGAGGACAATTATCATAATGTGCCTGGAGCCGCAGAATATACCTATAGCATACAGTCTATTGATAAATCTCGCAGTACCTATCAAGCACTGAATAACCTCGGACCGGGTAAAGTAGTTGCCATCATTGGCGGAGGATTAAGCGGAATTGAACTGGCTAGTGAATTGATTGAAGGACGCCCGGATTTGAATATTAAGCTTTTTGACCGCAATGAACATATTTTATCCGCATTTCCTAAAAAACTTAGTAACTATGTGGAAAGTTGGTTTCATGAACATCGCGTAGACTTAGTCCCAAACAGTAATATTACTAAGATAGAACCTAACCTGCTTTATAATGGTGACGTTTCCATTCCGTGTGATGCCATTGTTTGGACTGCTGGCATTCAGCCGGTACAGCCAGTCAGAGAACTGCCTGTTGAAAAAGACAGCGGTAACAAAATAAAACTGACAGTCCAGCACACCATCCCAGACTATCCGGATGTATTTGTCATTGGAGATTGTGCAAGCCTTGGACACGCCCCAAGTGCGCAATTGGCAGAGGGACAGGGTGAACAAATTTATCAGGTTCTGGTCAAAAAATGGGCCGGAGAACCGCTCCCTGAATCCTTCCCACCAATTAAACTGAAGGGAATACTAGGATCCCTTGGTAAAAAACATGGCTTCGGACTAATGTCTGAACGTACTATTATTACTGGCAGGATGGCGCGTTTGTTAAAGTCAGGGGTTTTGTGGATGTATAAGTATCATAATGGGTAATTAGAACCTATATTAATGCAAAAGCTTGCAGATCCTAAAAAAGGCTGCAAGCTTTATCCAAACTTATTCAACTTATTCACTTTTATATCCGTAATCCTGTAAAGCTTCAGTTATGACTTTTAATCGGGGGCTTCCTTCTCCGACTACTTTCCCGTCCAAGATGACTAAAGGATAAAAATATTCTCCTTCAGCAACTTTTGCAGCTATTTCTTTAATTTCCGGATCTTCTGGTGGGTTAAAAATATCAATGTATGTGATCGTTAATGGGTGACTTGGGAACTTTCTCGATAAGGCAGCTTGCAGCCATTCATAGGTTTCTTTTGATGATGGCATTCCAACACAGCTTGCACATATTTGTGTCGCACCGTATACATATAAATTTGCAACCGTCACCTGTTTTCCCCCTATTTTATCGCTTTTCTTTTCATCATACATAAATTTAATATAGGAAACAAATTTTAACTATAAGCTAAGGAATGTAGATAGCTTTTTTAAGGTAAAATCATTATAATATGATTAGGAAAGGAGTCGATAGCCATGGCAGAACAAGAATTATTTGGGCAAGTTCAGGAAGTACTAGATAAATTACGTCCATTTCTTCTTCGCGACGGCGGCGACTGTGAGCTGGTTGATGTGGATGATGGAATTGTAAAATTACGTCTATTAGGGGCTTGCGGAAGCTGTCCCAGCTCCACGATCACATTGAAAGCTGGCATCGAACGTGCACTTCTTGAAGAAGTTCCAGGCGTTGTTGAAGTTGAACAAGTTTTCTAATGATTAAAACACAAATAGCAGCGATTCCCCTTGATAGGGGGAATCGCTGTTTTTAGTTTGAATCCGTCAGTTGTATAGTAGAACCCGTATTGACCATCGGAACATGCAGGACATTCATCTCAGGAAACTCTCCTTTAAGACGTTCACAAATAATTGGAACGGAATGTGAAGGAGCTAGAGAAAAAATAGTTGGCCCGGCACCGCTGATCGAACTGCCATAAGCTCCTTCCTCTTTTGCTAAACGTTTAATTCTAGAATAGTGAGGAATTAACTCACTTCGATAATTTTCATGGAAATGATCTCTTTCCATCATCTCTCCAACCAGTTTCCAATCATTCGTTGCAGCAGCGGCTACCAAAATGTTTGCTGCTGCACTTGAAGACACAGCTAGAGAATGGGACAGATGAGTCGGCAATACTTCACGTGCTCTTTCAGTGTTCAATTCAAACGGAGGAATCGTTACAATTGCCCCGACATCCCCAATCGGTAATGATACAAGGGTTGATTCACGATCATTATGAATTCCGACAATCATACCACCGTAAATGGATGCACCCACATTATCTGGATGTCCTTCCTCTAAACTCGCAAATCTTAGTTTTTCTTCCTTGCTCAAATTCAGATTACAAAAGACATTGGCAAGCTCAAGCCCCGCTACAATTGCTGAAGCACTGCTGCCCAGACCTCTTGCCAACGGTATTTCACTTTTCACCATCAATCTGCAGGACGGCATCTCTGTCCCAAAATAGGCTGCTGCTTTCTTAGCCATACGAACAATATAATTACTTTCATCCGAAGGAGTATGCTTTAATTCATCTGATTGGATCATGACCATCCATTCATCCGATGGAACAGCCTCTATCGTCAAATACAAACCCAGTGCTATTCCAATTGAGTCAAATCCCGGTCCCAGATTGGCTGTACTTGCTGGTATTTTAATGCGTAACATGTCAGGCAGGTTCATGATGAGACTACACCGCCAAAGCATCTTACCAATTCTTCTTCATCGTTTTCAATAACAGTTGGCTGTATTTGACTGTACTCCACAGCCGTATTTGGGTCCTTAAGCCCGTTACCGGTTAATACTGCGACAACTGTTTGTCCCTTCTTAATTTCTCCTGTTTGCACTTGTTTATAGATACCTGCAATAGAAGCACAGGAAGCTGGTTCAGCAAATATCCCTTCTTTTTTAGCTAGTAACTGATAAGCCTTGATAATATCGTCATCATTGATTTCATCTACTTTTCCGTTTGATTCCTTTACTGCCTCAACTGCATATTCCCAACTCGCCGGATTTCCTATACGAATTGCTGTAGCAATGGTTTCCGGTTGTTCAAACACCCGATTATGTACAATCGCAGCCGCACCTTCCGCTTCGAAGCCTCTCATTTCCGGCAGACCGCTCTGGCAATGTTCATGATATTCCTTAAACCCTTTCCAATATGCTGTAATATTACCGGCATTTCCAACCGGAATTGCGAGCACATCAGGGGCTTTACCCAATTGATTACAGATCTCAAAAGCAGCTGTTTTTTGCCCTTCAATTCGGTAAGGATTCACCGAATTAACAAGTGTGATGGGAAATTTAGCACTGATGGAGCGGACCATGGTCAATGCCTGATCGAAGTTCCCTTTAATGGCATAGATTTCGGCTCCATACATAACTGCCTGAGCAAGCTTCCCCATGGCAATTTTGCCATCAGGAATAACAACAATGCAGCGCAGCCCTGATCTGGCTGCATAGGCTGCAGCTGCAGCAGATGTATTGCCTGTTGAAGCACATATAATCGTATCACTGCCCTCTTCAATGGCTTTTGCTACTGCCATCACCATTCCCCGATCTTTAAAGGAGCCTGTTGGATTGGCACCTTCATATTTAACATATAAATCAATCCCCAACTCCTTTGAAAGATTATGACAGCGAATTAACGGCGTATTCCCCTCCAACAGACTTAAATTCGGGGTCTGGTTATTCACCGGTAAAAATTCTTTAAATTCCTGCAGTAATCCATTCCAGCTCATTCTATGCTCCTCCTTCAACTCGATACGTACTTTTTATGGAGTAAACTTTTTCATTCGTTTCCAGCTCACGCAATACGTTTTCAAAATTAGCCAACGGAGCATGATGTGATACAAGTACAATTTCCGATAATTCGTTGACCTTAATTGGCAGCTGCATGATTTTCTCAAAGCTTATTCCATGGTTAGCAAAAATAGCCGTTAGCTGTGCAAAAACACCGACTTCATCCTTCACATGAATCCGCAGAAAAAACTTACTATTAATTTCTTCATTCGTTTTTAAATTTTTATCAAATTGAGGTATAACAGCACTTCGCCCGTTTACATCCAGCCTCATATTTTTCATGATGGCAACAAGATCCGATACTACAGCTGTTGCTGTTGGCAGACTGCCGGCTCCAGGTCCGTAAAACATGGTCTCACCTACTGCCTCCCCATATACATACACCGCATTATATTCGTCATTTACGGTAGCAAGAGGATGTTCCTCCGGTAAAAGGGTTGGTTGGACGCTCACTTCTACTTTATTTTCGCTTCGATTGGCAAACCCAAGCAGCTTCATAGTGTATCCAAGCCTTTTGCAGAGCTCTAGGTCCGCATCAGAAACAGTTGTAATCCCCTGTACCTTCACATCTTCCAATCCAATATTCATTGAAAATCCCAAGGTTGCCAGAATCGCCATTTTTCTTGCTGCATCTAAGCCCTCTACATCGGCAGTTGGATCTGCTTCAGCAAAGCCAAGATCCTGTGCTTCCTTTAAAGCTTCCTGATAAGAGACCTTTTCCTTGATCATTTTCGTCATAATATAATTCGTAGTACCATTTACAATGCCCATTATTTTTGTAATATGGTCTGACGCAAGTCCATCTACTAAGCTTCGTAAAATAGGGATTCCTCCAGCCACACTTGCCTCATAAAATAAATCACAGCCATTCTCTGAAGCAGTTCGCAATAAATCTGGTCCATAGGCTGCCATCAAATCTTTATTAGCTGTTACTATATGTTTTTTATTATGTAAAGCCTGCATCAGCAACAAGTAGGTATCTTCCACACCGCCTATTACCTCAATTACGATATCTATTTCAGGATCAGAAATGATGTCCTTTGCGGAAGTCGTTAAAAGTTCGGATGATACATCCATTGCTCTATCTTTATATTTATCTTTAACGAGGATTCTTTTAATCTCTACCGGGCAACCAACCTGATGCATCAGTTTTTCCTGGTGATTTTGAATGATTTGTACCACACCTGTTCCGACAGTTCCCAGTCCCAGTAATCCAATTGTAATTGGTTTCACCCTATCTCCCCCTCTTTGTCTACCATAAAAATACATTTGTTTTCCTATAAAAGACATTATAAGTTTAAATATACCTGTTTACAACTTAAATTAACTAAAAATTATAATAATTTTAACTTATCATCCCATTATACACAATATTCTAAAAATATTTTTGAATTCTAACCAAATCACCTTTACTGCTATTAAATGAGTAAATCTTCTTGTGGATGCGAATTTTTATTCAGCAAATAATCACCTCTTATTAGCATGCTAACTAAGATATAGAAAGAAGATTTTTTCATTATCAAAGCGTTGGATTTCACATAGATTGCAAGGGATTAGGATTAGTCGGTATGGGAGAAAGCCTTTTAATATGCTCATCAACCACTATTTGTACGTATTATAAATGGAAGTCGGTGTACACTTAATGAATGACAAATCAATGGATAAAACGGAACTGACTGCAAGACAATGGCTAAAGGATCGTGGCGTATCAGTAAAAGATATCGGTGAATTAGTTATGTATCTCCAGCATAAATACCATGATGATTTGCAATTGGAAGATTGTATTTACAACGTGGAACGCGTTCTTTCAAAACGCGAGGTTCAAAATGCCATTTTAACCGGCATTCAGTTAGATATGTTAGCTGAAAAGGGCCTATTGGAGGAACCAATACAATCTATTATTGGTATCGATGAAGGTTTGTATGGCGTGGATGAGATTCTTGCATTAAGCATTGTTAATGTATATGGCTCGATTGGCTTTACCAACTATGGATATGTAGATAAGCTTAAACCCGGTATCCTGAAGCGATTAAATGATAAATCAACCGGAGAATGCCATACCTTTCTAGATGATATTGTCGGAGCCATCGCAGCTGCTGCCTCAAGCCGGCTGGCACACCGTATTGAAAACGTGGAGTAAAGAAATTAAAGAAGGCTCACACTCGAGAATTAATCATGAGTTATGAGCCCTTTTTTCAGATTAAATAGTCCATTGATCCAATGAATCAATTGTGTAAGTTGGCTTGCGGTCATACCCTTTTAAATGTTCTCTGGTCGTAACACCAGTATGAACAAGCAATGTATCAACCCCAGCATTCATACCAGCCATAATATCCGTATCATAGTTGTCTCCAACCATCAACGTATCTTCTTTAGATACACCAAGCACCTTCATCGCCTGCTCCATAATGATTGATTCAGGCTTTCCGATAAATATAGGCTCCGTTTGAGTGGACACAGTAACAACGGATGTTAAGGACCCATTACCTGGTAAGAGACCTCGCTCAGTTGGAATGGCTATATCAGCATTTGTAGAAATGAATGTTGCTCCATTACGGACTGCAAGGCAGGCAACCGATAGTTTTTCATATGTAATTCCACGATCAATTCCAGTAATCACAAAATCAGCATCTTCATTCTTAAAGGTAAATCCTTTTTCTTTACAGGCTTCAATGATACCGTCTTCCCCAATAATGAAAACAGATGCATCCTGTTTTTTCTCATATATATAATTTGCTGTAGCCATACTTGTTGTAAAAACTTGCTCACCTGTAGCAGGAATGTCAAATTGGCGCAGCTTTTCAGCTACCTGCTCAGGAGTACGTGATGAATTATTCGTTACAAATAAATAAGGAATTTCTTGTCTTTTCAGTTCCTGCACAAAATGGACAGCCTCCAAAATTCGTTCTGTCCCCTTATACATTGTTCCGTCTAAATCAATTAAATAACCTTTATACTTTTTCATACGCATTGTTCTCTCCTGGACGTGTTAGATTTACTTCATTTACTTTACCACAGTAGCATTCAATCGAAAAGCAGAAGCCCGTCTAATTCTCTCCTGATGCTAATTAGAACATACCCAAAAAAATTTAATCCTCTTTTTCTACTTTTAAGCCTTGGATTTGGCCAATTAACTTCCTATAAAATTCTGAACGAATGGAAAATCCGCCGAATTCCTCATGTGTAGTACAGGTAAACCATGCAAAATTGTTCTTTATAAAGGTCAGATCTTCCGGCAATTTTGGAGCTACCCAATCATATAAAGAGTGCGATAATGTTTGCATTAGTTTACACGAATCTCTATTAGCTTCCATGACATACACCGTTGCAGGGGGACCTAATGTAATGGTATTTGCCCATTCTTTTGTTTGATAGGTTTCAAGCAAATGAGGCTTAAATTGTTCAAGTATCTCTTGTTTATAAGTTAATTCCTTCCGTGTTATAAAATAGAATGTGTCCGAGTAATCGCATAAGACTTCCAATAATTGTCGATAAGTATGACCCAAAGGATTTTCAGTCAAGTTCCAGAATTCCATCATAGCACCTTCTTTTATCAGGGAATTTAAAATTCAAAAGTACCCATAATGTCTAACTCGAACGGTTATCACAATCAGTAAAAAAACGATAAGCATCCTGCTCATCGTTTATGTACGTATCATTTTTCATATGGTTTAAAAGCTGTTACGACACCCAATTCAGTTTCAATATAGTTTCTTACACATGCAGGGAATTGTTGAATAGTATTCAGGTTTTCATATACTGCTTTTTGCAGTTGCTCGTGATGAATAGCTGTGTAGTCTTGTACGAGTTCTTTTCTGTATGGGAGCAATGCTTTTAGATCAATCTCCATCGCTGTATCAATCACTTTTTCATCCAGCAGAATATCGATTATGTCTTCATAGCTGCCTGGATCTCTCATAATAAAACCATCTATCATTGAATTTCCGACATCCAAAACAGCATCAATGATAGTTTGAAAAATACGCTCTAATGCCAGCTTCTCAATAACCGATTCAGTCCATTCTCCTTTACTTTTCAGAAGATTTGTCTGAGTTTCTAAATATAGCAGTTTATCCTCAATTGCTTCTCGATCTACGAAGTACATCCTGTATTCCTCCTCATCAATCTCACCACATAAACGATCCATATTTAAGCTTAAATGGTTGCTAATGAAAGTTCAAGAAATTGGGGTCTCCCATAAAAATAGCCCTGAGCAAGGTCTACCTTATTCCGTACCATCACCATAGCTTCATCTTCATTTTCTATTCCTTCTGCAACGACAAGAGAACCAGTTTCCTTAGCAATGAGCAGCAGACCCTTAAGCATAGATTCTTTCACACGGTTCGAATGAATATTTTGTATAACAGTACGATCGATTTTTATGATATCCGGCAATACTTCTCCGATAATATGCAAACTTGCATATCCAGCTCCCGTATCATCAATTGCTATTCTAATTCCAAGTGAACGTAAATAGCTGACATTAGATCTTAGTAGGTGAACTCCTTCAATCGAATCTCTCTCTGTTATTTCAAACACAACCATGGAAGGGTCAATCTCATATTTTTTTAATAGCATCTCTACATGTCCAGGAAAATTACGCTCTCCCATTGTAATTGGTGTAAAATTAATATAGATATCACCCTCTATATCCGTCATTTGGATGTGTTGAAATACCTTTTCCAACACAATCATTTCAAGAGTAAACAATCTGCCAGTTTGTTTAGCGACTGCAAATAACGTTAACGGGTTTTCAAGCTTTGTTCCAGCCGGTCCTCTCGATAGCATTTCCCATGCTTTAACCTTACCCGTTCCTACATCTAAGATAGCCTGTGACATCAAGCGAATCGATTTATCATGGATAATACCTGTAAGCTGATGAATCATATCATTATAATCTGGCTCTACCTCATTACGAGCCATTGAATGAGCTAAAACGAAGGCCCGATTAATCGTTGTTTCAATATTTTTATAGGTACGGTCACAGTACATATATCCATGTCCGATCGTAAGCTCAATTGGCGAATATCTATATATGTGAGATTCCTGTACAGACTGGTGTATATTCCCTATGATATTATCCAATGGGTCCGTTCCTGGTGTGCACAAGGGACTCCTTACATACAAAACAATGCTATCCTGATTAAAATCTTGTACCCCTATAATATTTGTTTTACAAATATATTTTTTAATCGCTATTTCAAATTCTTTTTTTATATCATGAAAGAAGGAGTAATAGGCTTGCTCACCAGCCATTTCCTTTAATTCATCCATTTTGCTTATATGGAATACAACGATCGCAATTTCAATTTGATTCCCAAATGCTTTCTTTATCCTTGATACAATTGGGTTTCTTATTGTAAATTTCGGAGGATAGAACAGAAGTCTCGAATCAGGAAGAAAAATGGACATCCACTTACTCCATTTTGTTCCTCCATTATTGGAATGAACCATATTACACAATCCTCTCACAAAAGCATAGTTGGGATTTAACACTCGGAAATTTAAACTTTCAATATATTCCTATTATATCCTTTTTTTAAAATTTTTGTTGAAAAATGTTAGAATAGAACTTGAAATATTCGGTCTAAAAGCCACAGGATTTAGTAAATTAAATGATAATAAAAAAATGGAGGAACCCATATGTCCGAACGATTTTTTCTTTATGATGATACGTATGATACAAAAACTAGATTTGTCAGTTTCATGGGTGAAAACAGCAGGATTGACCTTACTTTAACCAGAACCGATCGTTTCTATGGAAAAACACTCGTGTTGGATATGCAAGGGAACCGTTTTGCCATTATTGGCCCAGATGATTTAGAGGAACCCGGCTATTTGGAATATGCTTTTTCTATAACGAGTGATGAGGCGTCGGAGTGGAAGAAATTCTTAGACGAGGTCATCTAATTTTGCACAGCGGTTAAAAGTAAAGCCCTCAATTACGAAGAATCGGGGGCTTACCACTTACTTTTTAGTTTTCTTTAAAATAAAGTACGAACAGCCAAAATTACAGTATTCATACAGATATTCTTTGATGGTACTTATTTTATTATCGTAGGATGCTTTCTGATTCTGGTCATCAAAAAAACCTTTAAGGCGAAGTTGCCCATATCCCCAATCTCCAAGAATATAGTCATAACGGTTCAATATCTCACTAAAACGGCTTTTAAAGGTCTCTTCATTAAATCCGTCTCCATGTTCTTCAACAATCTCATATTGAGTGTTATTAATGGTAATCATTTGTTCACCTCTTACTCATTTATTCCGTAATTTGTTTCCTTATTATATCATTCCCCACATATAACCATGAAGTTTTTTATTTATGAGTCAGATTTCTATAGTCCTAATATTTTCTTTATTATGTTTACCCACTGTTAGTATAATGAGCTACCTTACAATTTTATAATCACTTTCCAATTTCCTACTTAAATAATCATCCTTATTTATCGGTATACTAACGAACAGTAAAGGAGTGTTCCAAATGTTCTATCGTATATTGATTCTATTCATTCTGGCTGCTTATATTACCCCCTGCATACCTGTGCAAGCATCGGCCAGTCAAGATGAGCAGCAACTATTAAACAAACGGATGGAAATGTACAAACGAGTAGAAGACTCCACCCAACTCCCTTGGTACTATATAGCTGCTTTTGATCAATATGAGCGAAGTATCAGATTGGCTCGAAAAGACCTCTCGGATCCAAATACACTTGGTATTTTAATTCCGGCTGATAAGTGGACCGGAATTTCAAATCCAAATAGTAGTGACACTAATCCTTTAACCATTTCATTTTTTGGTGGCATGGGGATTGATGGCGATCAAGATGGTAAAGCAGATCGCTTTAATGAATATGATCAATTAGCTGCGATAAATCAATATTTGCTATCCTATGGAGTAGATAAAGATAACTTCCGTATCGGTATATGGGAATACTATAAAAGAGATCGAGCAGTAAGTATTATTATGAGCAATGCTCAATTATTTAAAAAACATCAAACCATCGATTTGCAGAAAAAAGCTTTTCCTGTTCCGCTTGGCAGCCATTATACATATACAAGCACATGGGGAGTTGCCCGTGGCTGGGGTGGCCGTCGTTCTCATGAAGGTACAGATATTTTTGCAGGCTACGGTGTACCCGTAAGATCCACCTGTTATGGAATTATAGAGCTAAAGGGCTGGAATAAATTTGGTGGGTGGAGAATCGGTATTCGTGATATCAATAACACCTATCATTATTTTGCACACCTAAATGGATTTGCAAAAGGGATTGAGGTTGGTCAATTAGTTGAACCTGGTACCCTCCTTGGAGGCGTTGGCAGCTCTGGTTATGGTCCCCCCGGTACATCCGGAAAATTCCCTCCCCATCTTCATTATGGAATGTATAAAGAAAACGGCCTAACTGAATGGTCCTTTAATCCATATCCATATTTAAAGCTTTGGGAAAGAGCTGAAAAAGCTGCGAAGGCAAAGTAAACAGAGGGAACGGCTTGAGTTCTTGTATTAAACAAGAACCAAGCCTTTTACCTTTTTATTCCATATGCTGGATCATGAAAAGACAAGTCAGACTCCTATTTTGCGGGTAGTTGAATAGCAGGGGATCCCCCTGTCCCGCTGCCGTTGAAATAAGTAGGTACATGACCGGACACGACTCTCATTCCCATTGGAATAGTGGTTTTAATCTTCGTCGGCTTTGAAGCAAATGGGATAATAACCTGAGCATGAACTTCAACCTCTAAATAGACCTTAATGAGGGCATTATTGATTCCGTATGGCTCTAGGGTCGTTTTGACATCACTTTGAATATCACTGATTGTTTCCATTTCTACCGGGATTTTTGGCCCAAGATTACCAAGCAAGGCGTTATTCGTTGCTTTCCCGAGCGGTACCTCATGTATAATTCCCTTTGAACCATTTTCCTTCACCATTACTCGATCCTTCAAATAGTCAAAGGATGATAAATGACCATTTTCTATTTCACTTAATTGATTTTGGATAAGCAAAGAGGTTTCCGAGCGAATTCTATTAATAATTTCTGTGTTAAACTGGATTCCATCCACAGCTATATCGTCTCCCTGCTTGGGTATATCTGTGATAATTTTGTCCATATCATTATGTTTGGAAAGAGTTTCTTTAATCGCTTGATTAATAACCAAGCTGGTAAGTTTTTTCGTTTCAGATTCTGCATAACGCATCAATGTAGGTTCAATAGCCGCATTCACGATCCAAAGACTGATTAAACTCGTTCCCATAAAGAACAAAAATGTTATAAGAATGACATGCTTAACCGGCAAGGGACCCCGCATAATAGATCGTTTCCTTTTAATCCGTTTACGCCTATACATAAAAAATCCCCTCCTTACAAGTATACCTATGCTTGTAAGAAGAGGTTTATTAGCTTAATTTCATTGTATGATTGCTGAAGGTTGTATCACATTTTTTAATGGTTATATCCAGCTGTATTTTCAAATCAACTTCATATCTAAATGGGAGCTGCTCACCATTTCTTTCATACACTTCTATGACGGGGCGATCACTGTAGCCTGCATTCTGCCTAGATACGATTCCTTTGCGTCCATCATTTAATTCAACAGTGATGCCGACTGGATAAATGGCAATCGACCTCTTGAATGCATCTACAATTTCCTGATCAAATTTAGTACCTGTACCTGCATACAACAGTTCCAGAGCTTCACTTGGCAGCATCGCTTCCCGATACACACGATTGGATGTAACAGCATCAAAAACATCTGCTACAGCGATAATTTTAGCCATGTATAAAATTTCATTGTTTTTTAGTCCTCGAGGATACCCACTGCCATCAAGCCGTTCATGATGCTGATATGCACAATGAGCCACGAGCAATGAAAGATTGTGGACCTGTCTAAGTATATTGAATCCTTCTTCCGAATGTCGTTTAATAATTTGAAACTCACTTTCCAGAAGTTTTCCTGGTTTAAAGAGGATTTCTTCCGGAACGGCCATTTTCCCCACATCATGGAGGATTGAACCAAGTCCTAATGTTTTTAATACATCTGGCTTTAATTTTAATTCCAGACCAATGGCCAGTGAATATAGTGCCACGTTTAAGGAGTGGTTAAAAACATAATTGTCAAATGCATAGATATCAGTAATAATATGAAATAAATCCTGATGTCCTTTTAATTCTGCTGTCAGTTGATCAACCAGCTTTGACATGGTCAAAGCAGCCTTTTCTATGACTATACTTTTAGATTGCTTGACTTCATTCTTCATATTATCAAAGGTATCTTTAATTGTTACAATAGCTCCTCTTCGGATTTTATCAGAAATAATATCCTCAGGAATTATATGACTGGTTTCTATATCATCAATATATACATATGGAATATTATATTTCTGCAGCCGTTTAATCTGCCAGTCTGTAATTTGCACACCCTTATTAAGCAGGGTACGCCCCTTGATATCAACGATTGGCTTTCCTAGAACGGCACCCGAAGTTAAATAAGCTGTCTGAACGATTCTCATTTTTATACCTCTGTTTAGGAAAAGATTTAATGTCTATAATTTGACATCTTATCCTATATTATAACAGATTAAGTTGAAATTATTTTCAAATTTTGGAATTTATTATAAAAACTTGTTTGTTAATCACACTATTCCATTAGTTGGTTAACATAAGAAAAGAGCATCCCCCTTAGGAGTTGCTCTACATAAATTGGATCGCATCTTTTCCAAGCATTCCTGGAAAAATCCCTCTTCTTTTGGCTTCTTCCGTTACTGATTCGAGCGGAGCATTCAATAATTCCTCCAGGGTACGTACACCTACCGCTCTTCCGGCAATAATCCTACGTTCGTTGAGCCTTTCATTCAATAACCCAATATCCAGTGCTCCGCACATAATATATCCCTTCTGTCCGGCAATTGCCAGTAGAGATGTCTTTGGAAGCTGTACACTCACACCCTTATATAATTTGCCGTCTATTTCAAAGGGCACCAATTCAATCATGAGCACCACCCCTTATTCCAGTACCATTCATAAAGTATATGGCTGTTCACCCTAAAAAATGCCGTCAAGATGCAAGCTGCGCTAATTTCCAGGCAAGAATATCTCGAAGAAATTCTGGCATCAAATAGGTTTTGTTCTCAACCTCTCTGACTTCCGGAAAAAGATGGCCAAACGTAAACATATCAGGAATGGCCACCCTGTACAGCTCATGTGTATGAATTTGTTTACCATTATGTAACCAACAGCTCTGATTATCCCTATCTATCAATTGAACACCATCATAAACAAATGACCCCATTATTTTCCCCCTAAAGCCTAGACCCTTTACTTGCAGATGAGGCCATTCGGGATTACGGGTCAGGTTTAAAATTTGTATTAATTTTTCTCCTGTAATGGTTAATATACATGGATTAATTGGGTGAGGACAAATTTTGTGGATATCATATTTAGTCACATCTTTAGCATCCAAACCATCCAATAGTAGACCTGAATTTAATAAGGCGATGTCCACTTCACACCATTCCTTCAACCCTTGACAAAGTAATTTAGGAAGATCCGAATCATGAAACCAATCTGTTTTTAACGGCTTTTCTAGAGTTAGTATCGTTTCATTGAGAGTTGTCTTTCCGATTTCGTGCAGTTTATCTGCCATTTTCTGATCCGCTACTGTTAATCCATCCGCTCTCATATCTATAAGACTGGCCCGAGTAGAAATGAATCCTTTATCTATTGTTAATTCAACATGGCCTACATACATTCCATATTTACCTGCGCAACATAAAAGAGTTTGATTAATCCTTTTACCACTATGCAGAATATGATGGGTATGCCCTCCAATAATCAGAGAAATTTCCGGATGTTTGGCTGCGATTATTTCATCACTTGGTAAGCCTAAGTGAGATAATAAAATTATGATATCTGCTTTTCCCTTTAGTTCATTTACAATACGTTCGACTTCACTGAATGGATCTGTGATGGACCACCCAAGGAGATGATACAATTCAGCAAATGGGGCTGTTACACCAAAAAAAGCAATACGCCTTCCTTTCGGTGTTACCCTAATATAATATGGCATAGCCCAGCTAGGTCTGCTTCCATCAGGTTTATAAAGATTGGCCACGGTAACTGGAAATTCGGCTTCCTCATATAACTGATCCAATTCATCATGGGGTAATGTAATTCCCTCGTTATTGCCAATCGTTGCACCGTTTATGCCCGCTTCATTTAGTAATTGAATATTTCCTTTTCCCATTGTACCTTCCGTAAAAGGATGAAATCGGTCAACATGATCGCCTATATCGAGCTTAAACACAATATCTCCGGCTTCCTCATAAGCCGCCTGCTGATCATTCATATATGTCACAATTTTATTCCAATGCTCAAAATGACTATGTATATCATTTATATGAAATAAATGAATGGTTTCCTTCATATTCCCACCTCTAAATTAACGCTTGTACCCCTTCCCAGATCAATTTTATGCCAACTACCACAAGCATGATTCTGAGTGCGATGACCAAGGTTGTACTTTTCATTTTCGTATTTACATAGGCACCCAGTTTTGCTCCAATATATCCACCTGGTATTAGCGCCAACGCATAAAGCCAAATGACATGGCCTTGAAAAATATGGCTGATGGATCCAATAATGGAAGAGAAGAATATTAACAGCATCGATGTCCCGACAGCGACATGGGGAGGAAAATGGAACGCAATCAACATAACCGGTACCATCAAAGAGCCTCCGCCTATCCCAAATAAAGAAGAAAGAAAGCCGACCGCAAAAGAGAGCAAAATAGCGCTACTTTTTTTGTAGCCATATTGATGCTCAAATCCTTCCTTATCTATGTATGTACGTGTAACCATCCCGTTAAAATTCTTCTTTTTTGGCTTCAGTTTATTTCTGACCATAAGGAGAAAGGACATGAAAACCATCAGGATACCAAACAGGATATTAAAGGCATCCACATTTAAATAGGAATTGGCCCATCCTCCAATCAAACTGCCTGGCGCAATTCCAATCAAAAATAAATATGCACTTTTATAATCCACAGTCTTCTGCTTTAAATAAGCAAGAGTAGAAGACAGCCCCGTAAAAATCAGGGTGAACAGAGAAGTACCCACTGCCATTTGGGGGCTGAGGGTACCAAGGATTCCACCTGATAAAAATAATAGAATCGGAACGATGATAATACCTCCACCCAATCCAACAAGGGCACCGAAAAAGCCGGCTGCTAACCCCACAATTATTAATAGAATATAACTCATATAATCCGCCTTCCAATGATTCAATAAATAAAGAGTCAAAGCTGCTTGATTATAGCTCATCGCTTGTTTATGTCATCCATACCGCTTTGTGTTATGGTGGCGAAAAAATTGCCCAGGCATCTGCCTAATAAATTCCTCGCGATGTTCCCACCATTCGCCGGAGGCTTCTAACTTGATTCTGACGAAGTTTGAACTTAATACATTCCTCTCACAACCTACCAGAGGTGGGAGACTTCTGCTGAATCAAGTTAAAACAAATCCATTTGTCTCGGATTTAAATCTTGATAGCTTATCCCAAGCATTTGTTGAAATTGCTTTGCATTACCAGCGGCGTCTCCACCGGAATTATTGTTAAATAAGACAATAATATCCCTTGTATCCTTTGCTAACTCCTGGATTCTCATTCTCCATTCAAGCAGCTCTTCTTCATTGTATTTATATAAATACCGAACTTCGCGCCAATTTGCATCATTCGGTTTATTCCAGCCATACACATTTCTTCCATGCATCCGCACAAGCGTAAGTTCAGAATCTGTTGCAACTGGTACAGTTGGGATTGACCCCTCGCCTGCTTGCGGTTCATCCACAATCGAATGAATCCACCCTTCTTCTTTCATAAAGGACAAGGTTGCTTCACGATATTTCTCACTAAACCATGATTGATTTCTGAATTCCAATGCCACCCTACAATCGCCCATCATTTCCTTGCAATACCTTAAATAACTAACATTTTCTTTTTTACAATCAAACCATGGGGGAAATTGAAACAAAACCAAGGCCAGCTTATTCGCATCAATGTACGGTTTTAATGAATCCGTAAAAGCATGGAACATGTCTTTTTTTGATTCAAAGGGGATATCGCCACGCTGATGGCCTGTCATTCCTTGATAGGCTTTGACTATAAATTTAAAAGAATCCGGTGTCTCTTTAACCCATTTCTCAGCGTTCCTAATCGGCTGTACT
The DNA here is from genome assembly GCF_058267515.1 of Pradoshia sp. Z6_59. NCBI lineage: Bacteria > Bacillati > Bacillota > Bacilli > Caryophanales > Bacillaceae > Pradoshia > Pradoshia sp. Z6_59. The sequence continues at coordinate 169,239 of NZ_JBZCPP010000003.1, read as the reverse complement.
GCGTAAAAGGAGGCATCAACTTCCACTACCGGAAAATGGCTGCTGTACTCAGCCAGCTTATCTTTAGGCTTAATAGTTGAAGGATAAAGGGTATCATGATCACCCCAACCGGTTACACCAATATAAATCATAAAGGATCTCCTCCTACGTCATATAATAGCATACGAATACAGATCCTTGGTGATTGGTGCTCCTATGTTTTGGAGGAAGACATTTTAATCCTATATACAAAAAAGACGGCACATTCCATGCCGTCTTTTGTACCAAAGAATTAAACTCCCTTGTACGCTTCTCTTAAGATTTCTTCCAGTTCACTGATTAGAGGTAATTTTGGATTGGCAGTTGTACATTGATCTTCAAATGCACGCTCTGCTAATATTTTTACATTTTCCTCAAATCTTTCTTCAGTGATTCCTTGTCCTTTAATGCTCATATCGATTTCCAACGATTTACCCAGCTCAGTGACAGCCTCTATTAATGACTGAACCCCTTCTTCAGTTGTGCTTGCAGGTAATCCCAGCATTCTGGCTATTTGAGCATATCGCTCATCCGCACAGTAGTATTCATATTTAGGGAAGAGCGCATGTTTTCTTGGACGAATGGCATTGTAACGAATAACATGCGGCATAAGAATCGCATTAGAGCGGCCATGCGGGATATGGAATTCAGCTCCAATTTTATGTGCCAGGCTGTGATTAATACCAAGGAAGGCATTGGAGAAGGCCATCCCTGCCATACAGGATGCATTGTGCATTTTCTCACGAGCTTCCTCATTCGCTCCGTCATGGTAAGCTGTTTTTAAATTATTAAAGACTAGTTCAATAGCTTTTAAGGCTAAACCATCTGTATAATCATTTGCCATTACAGATACATAAGCCTCAATGGCATGTGTTAAAACGTCCATCCCTGTATCAGCTGTGATATTTTTAGGAACAGTCATGACAAACTGGGAATCCAGGATTGCTACATCCGGTGTTAAGGCATAGTCAGCCAACGGATACTTTACATTTGTTTCTTTATCCGTAATAACCGCAAATGGCGTTACTTCAGAACCAGTACCGGAAGTGGTCGGGATGGCAACAAATTGAGCTTTTTCACCTAAGTCAGGATATTTATACGTACGTTTCCTGATATCAATGAATTTTTGTTTAATGTTAAAGAATGATGTTTCCGGTTGTTCATAGAATAACCACATGCCCTTAGCTGCATCCAGTGCAGAGCCACCGCCCAAGGCGACAATTACATCCGGCTCAAAGCTATGCATTAATTTAGCACCCTTGAACACTGTCTCATCAGATGGATCCGGCTCAACATCTGCAAACATTTCGATTGCTTCAATCCCTTTATTTTTCCATAAATATTCTTTAACAATATCCACATAACCAAGGCTTACCATACCTGGATCCGTTACAATAAAGGCACGTTTGATTCTTCTCATTTTTGCTAGATACTGTGTGGAATATTTCTCAAAATAAATTTTTGGCGGCAATTTAAACCATTGCATATTATTACGACGCTGTGTCATCTTCTTCACGTTAATCAAGTGAGTAGCTGATACATTCTCAGAAACTGAGTTATTTCCATAAGAGCCACAGCCAAGTGTTAAGGATGGAATGAAGGCATTATAGATATCACCAATTCCGCCTTGAGCAGATGGCGAATTTACAATAATACGACAAGCTTTCATTTTTATTCCGTATTCTCGTTGGATTTGTTCATCTGTGCTATGAATAACAGCCGAGTGTCCAAGACCACCTAAGTTCAGCATATCCATACATGCACCAAAGCCCTCTTCCGTAGATTTAACACGGATACACGCCAATACCGGACTTAATTTTTCACGAGATAAAGGATATTGTGGACCTGCACCTTCAATTTCGGCAATTATTATTTTTGTATGCTCAGGTACCTTAATTCCAGCCATTTCGGCTATTTCATTAGCAGATTTCCCAACAATATGAGCATTAACAGCACATGATTTTTCATCAATCACAAGACGTTCAAGTTTCTTTAATTCTTTATCATTTACAAAATAGCAGTTATTTTTTATAAACTCTTGTTTAACCTCTTCATAGATTTGATCATCTACAATAATAGCTTGCTCAGAGGCGCAGATCATGCCGTTATCAAAAGACTTCGATAAAATAACATCATTGACTGCACGTTTTACTTTAGCTGACTTTTCAATATAACAAGGTACGTTACCAGGACCAACACCGAGTGCTGGCTTACCTGTAGAGTAAGCTGATTTAACCATTCCTGCTCCGCCTGTCGCAAGCACTAATGCGATATCTTTATGATTCATTAATTGCTTTGTAGCTTCAATCGATGGGTGCTCAATCCATTGAATACATCCTTTAGGAGCACCTGCAGCTACGGCTGCATCATGCAGGATTTGCGCCGCCTTCTTGGAGCATTGCTGTGCTGATGGATGGAAAGCAAATATAATTGGATTACGTGTCTTAATAGAAATTAAAGCTTTAAACATAGTAGTAGAAGTTGGATTCGTAACTGGTGTGACACCTGCAACAATTCCGACAGGCTCTGCAATTTCCATAACACCTGTTTGTTGATCTTCACGAATGACACCAACCGTTTTATCGTATTTAATGTTGTGCCAAATATATTCCGTTGCAAACATGTTTTTAGTACATTTATCCTCATAAATCCCTCTGCCAGTCTCTTCAACCGCCATTTTAGCTAAAAGCATATGTTGATCAAGACCAGCAATTGCCATTTGATGAACAATCTCATCGATTTTTTCTTGATCAAATGTCTCAAATGTATGCAAGGCCGATTTTCCATTTTCGATTAACTCTTCAATCATCTCAGATACTTTTAGGACTTCTTCTATTTTTTCTTCTTTAACAGCCATTTCAATTTCCTCCTTATAGAAAACCTAGTGTTGGTCGTAAATAGTCCCACAGGGATAAAACACGTCCCTATTAGCCAAAAAAATTATTGAACATCCTATCTGACAATTTAATTTTATCAGATTATTTAAAATTAGTCTGTAAACAAATTGTGAACACCTTCACCTTATTATTTGTGAAATACTTCACATACTTATTATATGCCTGCTTTATGTAATTGTCTAATTGTTATCATTATTTTTTTGATTTTGATTCCTTTGTCATAGATCCATTTTTATGGGATTGACAGATAAGTCTTTATATTGACAAAATAATAAACTCAAGTAAAGTAATTCTTAAATAGAACTGAAGGGAGAATGATTCCTATGTACAAAAAAGCCCTCTTACTGGCAGGCTTAGTTTTTTCTTTAACTGCATGCTCTTCTGGTAATGAAGAAGAATCGCAAAAACCACTAACAGAAGAAGAAAAAATATATGCCAATAACTGTGCTTCCTGCCATGGCAATGCTTTAGAAGGATATGCCGGACCAAAGCTTGAGGATATCGGAAATAGTATGAGTAAGGATGAAATCCTGGATATAATCAATAACGGTGCGAAAGGAATGCCTGCAGGAATAATCAAAGGCGAGGATGCAGAGAAAGTTGCGGCATGGCTTGCTGAGAAAAAGTAGAGTAGAGATTTAAAGAGAGATATGGAATCAATGGTTTATGGTTTAATGAAAATTAAACAGCACTAAGAAATGCCGTTACCACTACGTAACGGCATTTCTTAGTGTTCTATATAATCCTTTTGTCTATCTTGTACGGCAAATTGTTGCGATGCTAAACCAATACGATTTTCATACATTTTCTGCGCCATAACTTTCTTAGCCATTTGAGCTGCTTCCATATAGTACTCATCGCTTACTGTAGCTTTGATTGAAAATCGTAAGCCATACGGACTGCTATCTAATGAAGATAAGCCATGAACTTGATAGGGTTCGAGATATTCTCCGTTTAAATCAGTTTTGAGATAATGGATTTGCTTTTGGTTGAGTTCATCACATACCTCAGCAAGTAACTCTTCTATTTTTGCAGGATTCTCTTGGAAACTAACAATTACGCTTTCAAAAATTCTTCTCCTTTCAACATTTCCGTTTTCTACTTTGCGAATTTCACCATTTGGAACTGTCATTAGTTTTCCGTTAAGTAATCGGATTTTCACCACTCTAAATCCCATATCCTCTACTGTCCCACCATCTATTTCCCCATTTACGTGGACAAAATCCCCTCGCTGAAATTGTTTTTCGAATATCATAAAAAACCCTGCCAGAAGATCAGTCATAATTTTTTGGGCACCCAGTCCAACTACAATTCCTACCACTCCGCCGGCAACCAGTATATTTTTGATATCCACGAAGGGTTTAATCATAGCAAGAATAATAATAAAGAAACCCAAATAATTAGACGTGTTGCGTACTACAGATTCAATTGTTTGTTCCTTTTTCTCACTCAAAAAATTTGTATGCTTAAAGAACTTGTGAAGAATAAACCTGACGAGATAAATCAAAGCATAGGTGATGATAACAGTGTATAGGATCGTTAGTCCATAACTTTTGAGCTGAGGCCAATCAATGTTGAATTTATTTTGTAACCTATTTAAAAGATCCATTTCCATCCCCCATAAAAACTAGAATAGTATGAAGATTACTAAATACTACTAAATATCCCGTCGATATCCAAGTGATATTAATGCTTTCTTTAAAAAATCATACTTCAAGTGTACCTACCTTTCTGATATCTTTACTACCTCTTTCCTGCAGTGTAGGTGGGGCATAGCTGTGGTATAGGTGGACTATAGGTGACTTCCTCCGCCTTCCTCACACCTTTCCCCCGGTATAGGCGGGGCATAGCTGCGCTATAGGTGGACTATAGATGGCTTCCTACACCTTTGTCTCACCTTTCCTGCACCCTTCCCCCGGTAAAGGTGGGGCACAGCAGCGGCATAGGTGGACTATAGTGATTCCCTTCATCTTTGGAGACGAAAAAAAAGAATCCGAAAATAAATTCGGATTCTTAATATAGTGGAAATTGTTGTATCAGTATTAACCGATAGAACCTTCCATCTCAAATTTAATTAAACGTTGTTGAAATGGAACGAAATGATTAAAAAAATGGGCACAAAACTTTAATATAAAGCCATTTCATCAAATAATATAAAATCCTTTATAATTTCATTCAGGCACGAAAACGGCACCACATCGGCATGAAATTCGTCGTAACAAATAAATTTCCAAACATAATAATGTACTTTAAAGCATATTTTTAGGTTTTTTCATTAAGCATTATTATAATGAAGAAACTATTAATAAATTGATTAATGTAAAGCCCGATTTATCGGGCTTCTTATGTTTCGAAAAAACTGGATAATACACAATTATATATATTTAGTAATCAAGCGGTAATCAAATTTTACATTATGTCAATCAAGTACTTATTTAATCTCCAATATATCTTTCATAAACTTCTTAAAGCAGCATTTTTCCAGAATCCATATCCCTTCAATCCCTCTAAAAATCATAATATATTGAATATTTAAGTCAAATGAGGTAAACTCTTGTGCATTTTCCGGGCTTTCATCATCTTTGGAGAACTTGCCGTTTACATTATGAAAATTCTCTGGATTACCGAATAACCGACCCTTTGTGTCGACTTGAAAATCATTGCCGATTAAAATACCGACTTTATTCAAATCGATTGCCTGATATGCGAAGACGGAGCCAATATAATCATCAGCCTCGGCTTCCTCTAAAAAAGCCAATTTTCTTAAGTAGAATTCCATCATAAATCTGAATGATTCAATAACAAAAGATTTTTTTGTACAAAGGTCAAACCATTAAAAACATCTTTTACAATACTAAAAAACGGCTCAATAAATTGTTAAGCCCTTTTTAAAATTATAATTCATACCATCTTTGATATTTAGTTGCCGGTAGGCTTGGGTTACCACTTTTTTTAGAATTACATTCTTTACATAATAACTGAATGTTTGATACATCATTAAAACCATATAAGTTTAACGGGACAATATGGTCATAATTTTCCCTATTATCGAGCGAGATATAGCCACTTAAATCTTTACCACAATTTACACACATTCCCCTATCCCTAAAAAATACTGCTTTTTCTACCCATTTAGGGATATTCACCCGATTCAATTTAAAATTAGGTCTTACAATATCATGTAAATCGTCTTCAATAACAGCGTTTTTTGCCATTTCAACTCCATCGCACAATTCTAAATAAGATGCAAAAAACTTATTAAATTCTTGTAAAAATTCTCTATTTAAAAATAAGATATAAAACACATCTTCACTTAACAATTCGATAATCTTATAATAATCATTCAAAGAAAATAAGTATTCATAGTATTCTTCAAAATGTTCATTGTTTAAAATTTCATCCTTAGAATTCTTCCACCAATCCACAAAGCTTAAATGTTCCATTTCGTATACACGAAATGCTTGCTCAAGCGGTGTAATATATATTGGATTACCAAAATCAAAGTTAGTTGTGTCACGACAAGCAGTAACAGTTAATTTAGAAGATTCTTCTCTAAATAATGAATCAATTACAAAGTCTAAAAATTCATGTAGATTACTCTTTTTCCTAAAAGGCTGTACAAAACCTAGAATTCCATAATTCCCAAAAATTGACTCGAAACTTGTTAAGTAGTCAAAAGGATTTTTAATGATACCTTGCACAATATTAGAATAATAATATGTACCAAAATATTTCATATTAATATATGCCATAAATAAAAAACCTGCCTATTTTAAAATAATAAGAACCAAATAAGAAATCAGAACTTTTTTATAAATAAATAATATTTTGAATACAATGTTTCTCACTGGTTTTGTAATCCTGTTTCGAAGATTTTATTGGACAACAAATCATTTTACAATTGTAATGATTCCAATGGCAAAAAAGTGATTATATTACCTGTTCGGAATCTAATCCAAGTAGGTTTCCCCCATTAATAACATAAGTCCGGTGCTTTCTTTCATATTAATATCTCCTCGATTTAATTTATTTTCACTTTCAATTTAGCAGATAGTGAAATTAAATAATGTCAAAGAAAATCTTAAATTTCTTTTAAAATTTTTATTAAAAAAGAAAGCGCTCAATTCGCTTTCTTTGAATAAATCTTTTCCTCGTCCTCATAAATGGCCTTGACCTTAAATTCACATACCTGATCAAAATTATAAATGTGGGTGAAGGTCATTATATTTTAGTGTTCTGCCCATCTAATTCTATTCAGTAAAAACTCCAGGGATACATTGAGGTTTTTTCATGTAAGAAGGCTTCATAATAAATATTTGCGATATGATTGTTTGCCCGCGCAATGTGATTATGCATAATCACATATAAAGTAGTCTCCTCAGTTTCATCAAGATAAACTTGCTGCAGGTCTCTGGATTTGTTTTCTATAATTTCCGCTAACTTCATCAAAACACTCCTTTTGAGTAGATACGAGCCTTTTTGATAAATATCGCAAGACATTGGATTGACAATATAGTTTCCAGAAATGAATTTTGATTTAGAATGGCAAGTTAGAGTGATGGAAGTCATGCAGTTTTTTAATTGTATATAAAACATTAATAAAATCAAGTATGACTTTGTAAACCAACACCAAATCAACAAGAACTAATAAAAAAACTCTCCATTGTTTCGAAAAAGAGATTTATTTCTTAATGACTTAACTACCAATATCAAGTGTTTTAAAATCATATTCTGCTGTAATAATTATTGATTATTTGAATTAGCTCCTCTTCTGTTTTTCTTCCACCAGTTAGTTTATCTGCCCATGCTCTACCAGAGTGGAGGGAATCCCAAGGTGAAAGTGCTTGTCCATATCTACCCTTACCTGGGTTATGATTCCCAAACCCAGGTAAAACTGTGTTCCATAAAGGTTGAAAATGGGCTATCAATCTACTTTCAATAGATGGTATTATCCCAACAGCTTCAAAATCATCAATGATTAAGTATGTATACAAAAAATCGTTAATATCAAGATTAATAGCATATTCAATTGACTTTTTATGCTCTTTTAATCTATGTACAAGATTTCCGCTTTCTCCTATTTTCACTTGTCCCATCCGTGCACCAGCAGGAATTGCTTTACCGACATAAATAGGATTTTGAGTGTCTTTCCTGTAATATGTATTGTCATTTCCGACGAAAAAAATTGCGTATACTCCAAACCCCTTAAACCCATGTGTTTCAACATTTTTAAGATCATATTTACTAAGTGTACCTATTTGATTTATAGCTTTACTAAGCAATCCCTTTAATTCACTAACATCAACAATATGATTATCGGAAAACAAAAAAAACACCTCCTACGGTCAAATTATACCACAGGAGGTTCTTTTTTTCAGTGAGACCTTTATTGAACTCGCTAAAACACAAGCTAACTTAACTGGAACTGCATTGCCAATCTGCCTCATACTTTCAGTCCATGAGTTTGGGAATAAATAGTCTTCAGGAAAAGTTTGCATTATTGCCGCTTCTCTAGTAGTAAAATAACGAGGTTGTCCATTATCATCAATCAACATATTTTCACCACCAGGAACACCATGATCCCCAGCCTTCAAAGTTTTGGATGGCAAATCAAGTGGACTGCCTGTATGACCTGGATAGACTTTTGCTCCATCCCTAAATTCATGATTAGGTAAGTTATGTGATTCTCTTGGGTCTGGAACATCTTTTAATGCATCACGCACAGTTACCCAAGGCTTCTCGAAAGGATAACCTTTCTTGATAAGCCTTTCTACCATTTTAGGGTTTATTTGAATATTATCCATTGGTATTTTATGCTTTTTCCAATAATCATTTTCAACATATTTAGACCATTCTAAAGCATGTTTTGAATGCGTTGGAACAGGAAAATCCCAAGATGAATTAATATCACTTCTAAAAGCTACAATAAAGAATCGTTCCCTTTTTTGGGCAACTCCATAATCAGCTGCATTTAGTAACGCTGTTTTAACATTGTAAGTAATTCCTTCTGGAACAAGCAAATTCTTAGACACTTGTTCATCATAATCGCGTAATACTTCCAGATGTTCAAACCAACTATAATATGTGTTAACATAATCAGGATATTTAATTTGAAGAACTATATAGTCCAAATAATCTTTAAATTTTTTTCTCGTTAATCCTTTAACATTTTCTATTAGGACGGCCTTAGGTCTGATTTCTCGAATTGCTCTTATCATCTGAGGGAACATATCACGCTCATCCAAGAAACCTTGATGTTTCCCTCCATTTGAAAATGGTTGGCAAGGTGGCCCGCCCGCCAATAAATCAATTCTATCTTCATATTTTGTAAAATCAAAATCTCTTACATCTTGTTGGGATAAATTCCAATCTTTAACAAAGGGCATTCCATTCTTCTGATTGAACCTAATTGTTTCACATGCATTGTTATCTCTTTCTATAACTGCCAAATGCTTAAAACCAGCTTGAGTAACACCCATTGCTAGTCCACCAGCCCCAACAAAAAGTTCTAGCGATGTATGCATTTAAAAAGAATCTCCTTTAATTACTCTTAGTATGTTGTTGTTTGAACTAATTGGGGATAAAAGACATAAAGACTTTAATCATTTTATCATAATTTGAATAAATATAGTGCTGGTTATTTTTTATTAGTGATTTTATTCATAAAGTATTGCATTCTTCCAGCTTTAATTATTTAGAACCTAGGCTTGAATCGGCAATTACGAATTAAATTATTATTTATTTCCTTAACCTTTTCTTTGTATTTCCTTGATTTTATTTAGGATTTTACTAGAACATCCTTCTAAATCAAAATTAATTTCGTTTTCCCACAAAAACATAAAATTGTAACCAAGTTCAGTAAGGTATTGTATTTTCCGTTTATCGTTTTCTAAGTTTTTTTTCACTTGTTCAGGAATGCCCTTTTTCGCTCTTTTTTCCATAACCTCCTTATTCCAGTGCCAATAATCTCCGTAGCACTCAAGGACGAGATTATATTCTGGCAGGTAAAAATCTGGAACCCAATAATCAACCTGATGTTGATGAATATACTTCAACTCCAATCTGTCAAGTAGTTCCAGTAGCTTATATTCAATTGATGATATGGAAATGGAATCCCTTTGCATGAGTTTTTCAACCGATAAGGCTCTTTTTAGTTCTTTTGGTTTTTCTAAACCATATTTTATGCATGCTTTTGATACGGTTGTTTTGCCTACATTTAATTCCTCTGCAATATCACTCAAGCTTTTATTAAGTCCGAGATACTGGTATTCTAACCACTTTTTATCTTTCAATAGTCTTGTATTTTCCTGGTTTTTGGCGCCTGCCAAACCTACACATCTTTTCCTTATACCAAAATCTGAAGCAATTTTATTTATGGAGCCATAAGTCATGCCAAAAATTCCTCCTACTTCTTTATAGGACATATTCCGAACAATTAGCATCTCATATAACCATTCTTTGTCATAATACAGCTTTGTTTCCCTTATGTTCTTTTGGTGATAAGTATTTCGGCAATCATTACTACAATAATGAAACTTGTCTCTTTCAATTCTTGATGGATTTAAAAGATAAGGTCTTTTACACCCCTCACAATTTACAATTTGACTTGGATTTTTATTTTTTGGAATTACATTTTCCTTCTTAATTCAAAATTTTTTTAATTTTCTAAGGATGGTCCCTTTTTCCACGCCGAGTTCCTTTGCAATTTCTCGCGAAGTCTTATCTTCAGTTATGTATTTGTAAAACAGCCAATCTTTATTGGACAACTTTTCAGCAACTTTTTGATCAATCTGATAATAAGTACTTTTTAAGCCAAACTTCTCTTTCCAGTAATTGATAGTATCAAATGAAACCTTGCAAAATTCTGCTACTTCTTTAGCATTCTTTGTTTTAAACTGTTCTGTCAACCAGTCTTTATTCTTATATAATTTTTCCGGAGTTCTATCATTAGTGTTACACAATTGACATCCTCCTATTAAAAACTTTATTATTAAATTATCGGAATTATCAAAATTTAATTTTATATATATTATCATATTTTTGAGTAGTTGTTAATAAAATTTAAACCGCATAACAACGGATTAAATGTATAAATCTATATGATTACTGGGAGTATAATGTAATTTAATGGATGCAAATTTCTATTTTCATGTTCTTCGTCATAATCATATCTTAAGTATCTGCCAGATACTATCTTCATTTGGTTGCATATCAAAACTCTCTAAAATTCTCGTCACATCAAAATCTAAATCTAAAAGGCCCAAATCCTCATTATCATAAAAAATCTTATTACAGTATGGTTAACCCCGCTTATTATTACATCCGTAGTAGAATCATAAATAAAAGGATTGTTCTTTTCAGGATCTATCCCAACATTAAAAGGAAAGTTGAAGGAAAATATCTTATTTTCAATAACAAAAAATAACCGTTTTATTTTATCAATTCTTAAGACTTTATCAGTGTTTTTATTACTGCAACTGTAGGATCTTGTATTTGCTTCTCTTCAACTTTAACTGGTAGTTCATGAATTAATCCGTCTATAAGGTTTTCTATGAAGCAGTAACGAAGAAATGCTCTCCCAAAAATGATTTTTATAAGAATAGGCTTATGAGCCTGGAGTTTGAAAACTGTTAAAACAGGTTCCTTTTCGTGCGGTTTAATCGCCCTGGCTTCCAAATATTGATAAGTCGCTTTTAAATTTTCATGCCAAATATCAATATCAATGTTTTGCCTTAGCTCTAAATCTCCTCCGACAATCTTGATAATAGAATTCCGATATTTATAGGTTCTTTCTGGGCAAAGCTCACAATAACGGATACATGCCTTTTTAACCGCTCTTTCCAAGATTCTTTTGAATCTTTCCCTTTCGGCTTCAAGCTATACTCCAGTTGATTAAGTCTGGCTCTCAAACTCATTAAAGATACCCTCCCATTTTTCCTCATTAATTTCTTCTGTAAAATCCTTTCCCTCCATCCAATCAACTATTTTTACCGCTAAAAGCTTTTGGTTCTTCTCTATGTGAAATTTTGAAGGCTTACTAATTGGCTCCAGGCTTTCCGAAAGGCTTTCAACCTTCTTTTCTGCTTGCTCAATTTCGCCCGAATCTCCTATATATAGAGCCATCACATAAGCGGCAACGGCTTCCCGGTATTCCTCATAATCAAAAACCAACAAATCATTTCTATTCGGCTTATATCTTTCAGAAGATGCCATGGAATCCGGCAGCTGTCCTTCAATAGCCTTTAACCTAGCTTTTATACTCATTGTGAAAGGCTCCTTTTTCGGATTAAAAAAACTCCTATTATTTTGATTCAAAAACAACGCTGGTTCCTTGCTATGATTGAATTAAATCGGGTTGCAAAAGTCATTCATCCTTCTTTAACATTTCCTCAATTTTATCCATCCTATCAGACAAATCGCCCAATTCCATAGATTTCAAGGCGGTATTTGATAATGTGGCTATGGTTTTCGCCTTGTCTATCGTCATTTCTCCATCCTGGAGCAGAATATTAATGACTTTACCTAACATTCTTCTAATGTCCTGTGGCTTATTGAATCGCAAGTTTTTGCTGAAATACTCATTCATACTCTCACTCCTTTTTTCATAAACTCGAAAAATGCTTATATATCAAGGCTTACACGACTTTTAGTTATACATAACGGGTTAAAAAACCGCTTTAAAGTGACAACATGAAAAATTCATTTCAATAGATTTCTAAACAAATAGTAAAAGTGATAGTAAATATAATTCCCGGCTGTTTGCGGAGAAATAAAAACTGCCTGGAATCCGTATCGGGTTTCAAAGGATTTCAAGGAAGCTAACAAAGCCTTTACGTTGTACTGGCTCCTATAATCGCCCCTCACTATCTTCTCGTACCCTTCCGAATCCTCAATCATAAGGACAAAAGCAGAATCTTTGGCGCGGATTAATTCGTTTTCAAATCGGGTCCGCTCCTTTATGGAGCTGGCTAATTCATCCACACTGTTTTTTCTTTCAATGGCTGCGGTTAAGTAAATATCCCGGTATATCCCTAATGCTCCATTCCTGGGCAGATACGCGGAATAATCGCCATAATCAAGTTTCCTTTCCTGATGAGGAACCTTCCGGGAATTAAGGTATTTCAAAATATGCTCGTTCCTATGCTCCCTGGAATCAACGAGAATAACGATTGAGGAAAGCAGCTCCTTTAATTCTCTATCGGTAAAATTGTATTTAAATCCTTGCATTAACATAGGCTGACAACCCTTCATTTTAGATTGTAGCCATACCCCCCGGAACTTGCCCCCTCATCCTTCCCTATCACTAAAATTGTACATGCCTAGACATTGGACTAAAACATTGGCAGTTAAGAATTTTTAGGCGGACAGGTATAAAGATATCTGTCCGTTTATCTGGCCTTCCCCAAAACCTTTGCCACTCTAAGGCTCAAGGCTTATGCGGACAGAAAGACAGATAAAAAGCAAACATTCTTTAATTAGGGAATAAAATCCCTATAATAAGTTAATAAGTAAATTTTTCTTTTATTTATTAAGAATAATCTTTTAAAGAAAACATCTGTCTCATCTGTCCTCTAAACGCTGAACTTCTTGTAGCTCTATGGCTCCACCCCTCGGGACAGATAAAATCATTTGTCCCTCCTCCTGTATGTTGTCTGTTTACCGTATGAACCGAACTGCCTTCTACCGATACATTCCCACCCACGAGTATTTTTCAACGTAGCGTTAATTTCTCTTGCAATTGCTGAAGTAAACTCGTGTTTGAATCTGCCTAAAATATTTTCCCATACATGAATGGCACATGTTTCATTAAATTCAATTTTTTTTGTTCCTTTTAAATCTGGCTTTTCAACAAAACCTCGCTCCAGAGCTTGTTCGATTTCAGCGGAATATAGCCCCCTATCCGTATTTTCAAGCTGAACATTTTTCGCTTTTTCTTCAAGATGATTAGGAAGCTTTAATGGAGTGTTTTCTGATTCCATATCTTCATAGACTGATAAAGCTTCAGCCCAAATCTGGTCTACTTCAAAAGGAATATCTTTTTCAAACCAGCGACTTCTCACTTCAACAATCCACCATCTGCGCCCTCCTGTATCATCCTTCAAGGGCAAATCGTCATTGGTTGTTGCAACAAATATATTTTGTCTTTTAAACCGAATGGATCTCTTACCATAAGCGGGTCTATATTCATCCTCACTGGAAGTAATAAATTGTTTAATCCGCTTTTGGTCTCCTTTGCTGACTGCTGCCATTTCTCCCAATTCAATAATCCAGTTACCTTTCAGCTGGTCTTTGGCATCCTTGCCCCTCATATCATCCAATGAATCGGAAAACCAATCATTGTTTGCTGCCAATCTATGAAAGAAAGAGGATTTTCCGGCTCCCTGTTCACCTTTTAAGGTTAATATATAATCCATCTTGCAACCTGGCTGGAATACCCTTTTAACAGCTCCAACCAAAGCAAGCCTTGTCTGCATACGAACTAATTCAGTATCATCTGCATCAAAAAAATCAATCAGCAAAGAATCCAGTCTATTTTTGCCATCCCATTTGCCTCGGAGACTATTCAAATAATCCTGTATAGGATGAAATTGATTATTCATTATTATTTCGTTTATTCCATCCTCTATAATATTTTTTGAATGAATCCCATAATTGACTGAAAAATAATTCCTTAAGCAAGAATCATCTTGTTGAGTGATTTCCTTTGTATCATCTGCTCGCCTCCAAGGAACTTCACCTATGATTTCAGCGTTTTTGCTTAATAGATTATAAGCAAATCTGCCCTTTAAGTTTTCATCATTTTCTAAGATTAATAGAGTGTTGAAAGCATTACTTAAAATCTTGCCATTAGATGACGTTTGAAGCAGCTCCCGCCACTCCTCTTTTGTTTCTATCGGCACCGGACCTACGCCGGATTTATCCAAAAAAGGAATTTCACTTTTATACTTTTCAACGGCTGCTGCCCAACTACTCATGTATGTTCACCCCCTCTTTTTCAAGTTTATTAAGGATTAAGGGATAAATCCGCTGACCTACAAAATCATTAGCAGATATATAGTTTTCATTCCTGATTTCCGGCTCGTTTTCATCTATGTTTCCGGAAAATTATAAATTTTATCAAATCAGTTCAGAACCTCAACCGTTTTTATTTTTGCTCTTGCGCTTGCTTGTATATCTGCTTTGAGCTTATAAAAGAAATTGCGCATTTCAAGTTCTTACTTGCGAAAATCCCTTTCAAGCTTCCCTGACATCCTCCTGTGCGATTTTCTTAAGCTCTGGAGCGGCTTTCTGGAGCAAATTAAAATCATCTGCAATAAAAATAAGCTGCTCTTGCTTGGGAAACGTTTTTGATTAGGGAAACAAGGGGTACAATATCGCCCTTTCTCCCGCAACCAAAGCAATTAAAAAGGTTTTTGTCTGGAGTAATCGCAAAGCTTGCTGTTTTTTCGTTATGGAAAGGACATTGAATGAGCTTTGTTTTCCTTCCTTTAACGGCTGAAAGGTTTATCCCTAAATAATAATCAAGCCCCACTTCCAAGCTGATTGAATCTTTTACAAGCTGGATAACTTCATTGGTGTTAATTTTTTATAGCGGTTGTAACTTTTAGTCCACATCGGCTTGCTTCTCATTTGTCCAAATATCTATATATCGTTCAACCTCTTTACATGGAAAAAGCCAATAGCCCCCCACCCTATGAAACATTTTCCTTTCCCCTAACATAATGGATTTATATTTTGACAGCTCCTCCTTGTCTTCTAGTTTCAATAGACCACTGATTAATATACTCATTAACTTCTCTCCTATTGAATATCCATTTCTTTCCCACACGGATTTTCGGAAAATTAGGGTCATAAAGGAATAACTTTTCAATTGTAGGCCAGGAAAGATTTAAAGTCTGGCACAATTGCTTACTGTCTAAAAGCACAGTATCCATTTCGATTTTTTCCAGATGTTTTTGAATTTCCTTAAGATAAAGATCTTTTAAGCCCTCTTCATCTAATGTCAATTTGATTATTTGTTTTTCAGACATCCAAATCCCCTCTCTACTTTTCTAAAATATTTTCTTCCAATGTCGTAATTCAATCTATGTTTAAATATGCTTAGATTTTAATAACATAAAATTTTTTGCACCTCCCCCAAAACCACACAAAATAGTTAAAAAAGATTAATTTAATGTTGTTGGTTTTCTGAAAATACTGTACAATAAATCTAAAATTATATCAACACATAAAAATGATTAAAAAAATGTGTTTTATGTAGTTTTTTATCTATTAAATACTAAATATTTTATAAATTAATTATTTTAAGGGGTCTTTTAAAGGAGGAAACAACATATGAAAAAAAATTTTTTAGCCCAAATGGAAGTTCAGAATTCTGTCTATGCTTATGATGATTATCAATTGAAAGGGGAGTCATTCTTTTTAGAAGACAGCGAACTAAATGCAATTTTTTATGAAGGCTTTGCCCCAACTAAGGTTATTCCATTGCACAAGGAAATACCAATAAAGGATTTTTATTCAAAAGGTCAACTTTATGGGGAAAGCAAAAATGAAGAGGTTGAAATTATCATTGATGAAAGTAAAGCAAAACAATATAAAAATAAGGCTGCTTATATAATCGCAAACAAGGCAATAGTAACATCTAATAAAGATAGGCACTTAGACCGTTTATTTCCGAAAGAAAAAATTACAACAGAATATAGTATAAGCAAATTTGGCAGAGCTCTTTATACTGAATTGGCTAAAAGCGATTTCTCTTCTTATAAAGAAATAATAGACTTTTGTAAAACATGGGGGCTCCCTACTGGTGTTACAAGATCTATCCTCGAAGAAGACGTACAAAGAAATGATATTAATATTGTTTGGATGTCTCTTCACGATTTCTACACTAAGATTTATGAATATCAAAATGTTTTTTCTTACTTTAAAGCATTATGTACCAAAGATTTTTCTAAACTACCATCTAAACCGAAAAAAGGAGAATTTATAATAGATCATGCAGCAAGAATGTTAGCAGATAAACTCCAAAAAAATTCCATCTTCTCAATTAGACTAAAAGGACAAGAAGATAGCGTAATACCTGTCTCCGTATTTAAGGATTTATTTGAAGTAGCTTACTTCTATCTAACCTTATCTATCAATACCTCTGCAGAGATGAGAATTTGCGAGAACTGCGGGCATCTTTTTGAAGCATCACACAAACGCCAACGCTTTTGTTCGGTACTTCCTGGACGCAAAAGATCAAGTTGTGAAATGGCCTTTAATAATTTATTAAAAAAGCAAAAAAGCAAAGTGGATACCTTATCACGGTAACGTCCTCATTATGTAATAATTTGTTATTATTATCATTTCAGGGGTGGAAAGGAGATAGATTAGATGGCATCATTCAGAAAGTTACCAAGCGGAAAGTGGCAGGCCAGAGTATCGAGGGATGGAAAGGAAAGAAGCATCGGAACATTCCGTACAAAAAAAGAGGCTGAAATTGAGGCTTTTAAAGTTGAAGAACGGATATATTATGGTCAAACATTAAACGATAGAAATATGTTATTTGAAGAAGTAGCAAAGGAGTGGTTAGAGTATAAGAAAATAAATGTAAAAGAATCAACTTTTGTCCAACTCGAAGTAATTGTAAGAAATCATATTTTACCCACTTTTGGTTACATAAAAATCATGACAATTCGAAGAAAAGAAATAAAGAAATGGATTTCCAATTTCGGTGAATTTGATGAAAGAGGGAAAGAAAAATATTCATTTGGATCAAGACTAAAATATCTTTCAGTAATGAAAAGTATTTTACATTATGCTGTTCATGAACTGGAGGTCCTTGAAAAAAATCCTACAGATAAGTTAAAAGTTCCAGTTCAGGATAGTGTAGCTTTGAAAAAAGATGAAAAGGTGAAATATTTTAGCCTCGAAGAATTAAACAAATTATTGGATTTCATGAAAACATATAAGCATCAACGCTTCCAGGATTATCAGCTTTATTATATGCTTATTTACTTATTAAGCAAAACCGGCTTAAGAATTTCTGAGGCTTTAGCTTTAAGATGGGAAGATATTGATGGTGATAAGCTAACGATAAATAAACAAACAAGCCGTAATTATAATAACAAAGTACAATTAACAACACTAAAAAACGCTACTTCTTATCGAATAATTAAAATTGACCAAGATTTATTACGTGAATTAAAAAAGTTTAAGTTGAAACAAAATGAATTGATTTTAGGAATTTCAAGATTTCATAAAAACGAGGATGGCATTATTTTTCAAAATTATAATGGACAGTATTTAACACCTTCAATAATTCGCGAAGCGATCCGAGGTTACTGTAAAAAAGCAGGGGTAGAATATAAAGGCACACATGTTTTTAGACATACACATGCTGTTCTGCTACTTGAATCTGGCGCAAGCCTTAAATATGTATCAAATCGTTTGGGACATAAAACCATTAAAACTACAGCGGATATTTATCTTGATATCACTGAAAAAATTGAAGAAGACGAACTTCAAAAGTTCGCCCTCTACACTAAGAGATAATTTCATATCGGCACGAAATCGGCACGAAGAGAATTTCAAGAGTCATTTCAGTCCTTCAAACCTTTGGTATACAAAGGTTATATCTCTATTAACCGATAGAACCTTCCATCTCAAATTTAATTAATCTGTTCATTTCAACTGCATATTCCATTGGCAATTCTTTTGTGAATGGCTCAATGAATCCCATAACGATCATTTCTGTTGCTTCCTGTTCTGAGATACCGCGGCTCATTAGATAGAAGAGCTGCTCTTCAGATACTTTGGAAACTTTCGCTTCATGCTCAAGTGAGATATTATCATTGTGGATTTCATTGTATGGAATCGTATCAGAAGTTGATTGATTATCCATAATAAGCGTATCACACTCGATATTGGAGCGTGCTCCATCTGCCCTTTTACCAAAGTGTACAACCCCACGATAAGATACCTTACCACCATGCTGAGAAATGGATTTAGATACAATCGTAGAAGATGTATTTGGAGCTAAGTGAATCATTTTAGCACCTGCATCCTGGTGTTGACCTTTACCTGCAATAGCAATGGAAAGCGTCATACCACGGGCACCCTCACCGCGTAAAATACAAGCTGGATATTTCATGGTAAGCTTGGAGCCAATGTTTCCATCTACCCATTCCATTGTACCGTGAGCATCTACTACTGTACGTTTAGTAACAAGGTTATACACATTGTTTGCCCAGTTTTGGATTGTTGTGTAACGGCAATAAGCATTTTCTTTAACAATGATTTCAACAACAGCACTGTGAAGTGAATTTGTTGTATAAACAGGAGCAGTACAGCCTTCTACATAATGTACGGACGCATCTTTATCAACGATGATCAAAGTACGCTCAAACTGACCCATGTTTTCAGAGTTAATACGGAAATATGCTTGCAATGGTGTATCTACTTTAATACCTGGTGGCACATAGATAAATGATCCACCAGACCAAACTGCAGAGTTCAATGCAGCAAATTTATTATCAGATGGCGGAATTACTTTAGCAAAGTGTTCACGGAAAAGATCTTCATTTTCACGTAAAGCGGAATCTGTATCTTTGAATACGATTCCCATATCTTCTAAGTCTTCCTTCATGTTATGGTACACAACTTCAGATTCGTATTGAGCTGATACACCGGCTAGGTATTTTTGTTCAGCTTCAGGAATACCAAGTTTATCAAATGTACGTTTAATTTCCTCAGGAACTTCATCCCATGATTTCTCAGACTTCTCAGATGGTTTTACATAATACGTAATCTCATCAAAGTTTAATTCTGAAAGATTGCCTCCCCATTGTGGCATTGGCATGTTATAAAAATGTTCAAGAGACTTCAAGCGGAAGTCAAGCATCCATTGTGGTTCGTTCTTCATACGAGAGATTTCTTCAACAATCTCTTTAGTTAAACCGCGTTTAGAACGAAAGATGGAAACGTCCTTATCATGAAAGCCATATTTATAATCACCGATATCAGGCATTTTTTTAGCCATCGATCGCTTCCTCCTTCTTACTTAGTTTTAGCTGTCTTTACACTCTCAGCTAAAACATGTCATTTTAGTTTTCGTTAAGCCCTTTTTCCATAGCTTTCCAAGCAAGTGTCGCACACTTAATACGTGCTGGAAATTTACTCACACCTTGAAGGGCCTCTATATCACCAAGATCAAGATCGCCTTCGTCATATTCCTTGCCCTGTATCATGTTCGAAAATATACCAGCAAGCTTTAATGCTTCCTCACTGCTTTTGCCTTTGACGATTTGAGTCATCATGGAAGCTGATGACATAGAGATGGAACAACCTTCTCCATCAAACTTTGCATCTTGCACAATACCATCCTCTACTTTAAGTGTAAGATGAATACGATCTCCACAAGTAGGGTTATTCATATCTATCACAAGACTGCCGTCTTCCAGGCTTCCTTTATTGCGTGGATTTTTATAGTGATCCATGATCACTTGCCTGTAAAGGGTATCTAAATTATTAGAAGCCATTACTGAAATACTCCTTTGTTTTAACGAGTCCTTCGACTAAACGGTCGATATCTTGTTCTGTATTATATACATAAAAACTTGCTCTCGCCGTAGACGAAGCTTTTAACCATTTCATAAGCGGCTGTGCACAGTGGTGCCCGGCACGAATAGCTATTCCATCTGCATCCAGAACGGTAGCGACATCATGCGGATGAACATCCTCAAGGTTAAAAGTTACTACACCCGCTCTTGATTCCGGATTTTTAGGACCATAGATTTGGAGCCCATCTATACTTGATAATTTATCAAGTGCATAAGCAGCAAGCTTATGCTCATGCGCCTCTACATTATCAAGACCAATCTCATTCAAGAAATCAATTGCAGCTCCAAGTCCAATGGCACCTGCAATGATTGGAGTACCGCCTTCAAATTTCCAAGGCAGCTCTTTCCATGTAGAATCCTGCAACCCTACAAAATCAATCATCTCTCCGCCAAATTCAATCGGTTCCATATTCTCGAGGTATTCCTTTTTCCCATACATGACACCAATGCCAGTTGGTCCACACATTTTATGTGCAGAAAAGGCAAAGAAATCACAGTCAAGATCCTGAACATCCACTTTTAAATGCGGAGTGCTTTGCGCACCATCCACAACCATTACTGCTCCATTTTCATGAGCAATTTTCGCAATTTCTTTAACCGGATTGATGACGCCAAGCACATTCGATACGTGCATAACTGAAACGATTTTCGTGTTTGAAGTAATCACTTCTTTGACTGTTTCAAGTGAAATAGTACCGTCTTCTTCTAGCGGGATATATTTCAATGTCGCACCGGTTGCTTTAGCTACTTGCTGCCATGGAATAATATTACTATGATGTTCCATCATACTGATGACAATTTCATCACCAGCTTTTAGGTTTGCTTTCCCATAGCTGGCAGCAATTGTATTAATCGAAGTCGTTGTCCCTCTTGTAAAGACAACTTCTTCGATGGATTTCGCATTAATGAACTTTCTTACCTTTTCACGTGCTCCCTCATAAGCATCCGTGGCCATCGTTCCAAGTGTGTGAACACCACGGTGTACATTAGAGTTATACCGTTTGTAATACTCATCAATAGTCTGAATAACGGATATTGGCTTTTGCGAAGTTGCAGCACTGTCCAAATATACTAATGAATGACCATTGACTTTCTCATTTAAAATTGGGAAAAGTTCTTTAATATTCGTCGGAATCATTATTTAACTTTCCTTTCAATTACCTCAGTCAACTGCTTTTTAACAGCTTCAACAGGTAATTGATTTACTACTGGGGCAAGGAACCCATGGATAATTAAACGTTCTGCTTCTGTTTTACTAATCCCTCTGCTCATTAAATAATAAAGCTGAATTGGATCAACACGGCCTACAGAAGCTGCGTGTCCAGCTGTTACATCATCTTCATCAATTAACAGAATAGGGTTTGCATCCCCACGCGCTTTCGGGCTAAGCATTAATACTCTGGATTCCTGTACAGCATCAGCTTTAGTGGCACCATGTTCAATCTTACCGATCCCATTAAAAATGGAGGATGCTTCATCCTTCATAACACCGTGCTTCAGAATATATCCATTTGAGTTTTTACCAAAATGAACAACTTTAGTTGTAAAGTTTTGAGTTTGTTTACCAGTACCAACCACTACTGTTTTAGTATCTCCATATGAACCATTACCATGTAGGTTTGTAATATTCTCTGAAATAGTATTGCCATCGTTCATTAAGCCCAATGCCCATTCCACTCGTCCATCATTTCCTACATATGCATTACGGTTTACATAGGTTTTCATATCTTTTGATAATGTATCAACTGCACCATATTTAACAACTGCATTGTTGCCGACGATAACCTCGGAAATGATATTTCCAATAGTCTCTTTCCCGTCAACCAATGAAATATAGTTTTCAACGTACGTTACGGAGCTGCTCTCTTCAGCAACAACAAGTACGTGATTATATAATTCAGTCTCAGCATTATCAATCATGAAGATAGCTTGGATTGGTTCTTCAATAACCACATTGCGTGGGATATAAAGAAAAGCTCCACCATTAAAGAGTGCTGCATGCAAAGCTGTAAGCTTATTCGTTTTTACAGGGACACTTGTAGTCATGAAGTATTTTTGCAAAAGTTCAGGATGTTCTTTAGCAGCAGTCCTGATATCTGTAAAAATAACACCTTTATCTTTAAGTTCCTGAGATACTGTCAAATAAGCAGCTGTATTGTTTCGTTGTACATATAAACTTCTATTCTCATCTGGATTGATCAGCTTTTTCACGTCTTCAGCAAGTTCATCGATAGATGCAAATGTCTCGCTTGTAACGGAGTTCACTTTCATATCCTCTAATTTCCATTTATCAATCTTCGTTTTATCAGGTCTCGGCATAGGTAGCTCAGCTGAGGCAGAAAGGGCGTCTATACGGAAGCTTTCAAGCCAGGCAGGCTCACTATGTGCTTTTGAAAAAGAAGATACAACGTCTTTTTCGAGTAATGTAGTTTCGATTGTCATAACGATCCTCCTATTGCTTATGCTTCAATTCCTACTGTTTCGTCTTCAATACCTAATTCTTTTTTAATCCAGTCATATCCTTCTGCTTCCAAGCGTTGCGCTAGTTCTGCTCCACCGGATTTCACGATTTTACCTTGCATCATTACGTGAACATGATCTGGAGTAATGTAGTTCAATAAGCGTTGATAGTGAGTAATCATTAGGCAGCCAAAATCTTCGCTTCTCATTTGGTTAATTCCTTTGGAAACAACTTTCAGAGCATCGATATCTAAACCGGAGTCGATTTCATCAAGAATCGCAATGGCTGGTTGCAGCATTAATAATTGAAGGATTTCATTACGTTTCTTTTCACCGCCGGAAAAGCCTTCATTTAAATAACGTTGAGCCATATCTTGATCCATTTCTAATAGATCCATTTTTTTATCCATTTCTTTAATGAATTTCATTAAGGAAATTTCGTCTCCTTCTTCACGTTTACTGTTAATAGCAGAACGCATGAAGTCGGCATTAGTAACCCCAGTAATTTCACTTGGGTATTGCATTGCTAAAAATAGACCGGCACGAGCACGTTCGTCAACTTCCATTTCTAGAACATCTTCACCGTCCATTGTGATGGAACCACTTGTTACTTCATATTTTGGGTGACCCATGATAGCAGAAGACAATGTAGATTTTCCTGTACCATTTGGCCCCATAATTGCATGGATTTCTCCACCTTTAACTTCAAGGTTTACCCCTTTAAGAATCTCTTTACCTTCTATTGCAACATGTAAATCTTTAATTGTAAGAACTGAACCAGCCATTCTTATACCTCCAATATATAGTCATCTAAAGTTTTAGATTATTTCTATTCTCAATTTATTCTCATTACAATCTTATAACAAATCAAATCTAGATTCAACTTTTTGAAACGAGAGAATTACATAAAATGGACATAATATTTTAACATAATACTTAGCATTACTGACATTATAATGTTAATTTTCACGAAAGAAAAGAACCAGCATGATCTTTACCAACCAACCTAATTTTAAAGACGCCAGTATTATTTTCGCAGCTAGTTGAAAACATAAAAACAGGTAGAGGAGAAAACTAATTTTTCTTCCGCTACCTGTTTTTATGATTATCACTTTTAGAAATATTCACTTTATCACTGATTCATTTACCCATGGACTCTTCTATTCACATCATTTAAGATTTGATTACTCTTCATATAACTACGTTCACGCTTCTCTTCTACTTTCATACGCACTTCAAGATTCTGACTGTATACTTCATAGCCAACTCCATGTGCCTGCCTCATCGCTTTTTCCATTTCATCTGTTACTCTAAGCTGTAACTGATTGTCAAAGATAATGAATCATTCCTTTCCATTTATTATAATAAGGGTATCACTTTACAGAAGAACCCTCAAAGTCTATATACCACACTGAGCACATCTTAAAAGTGATATTGCGTATTTCTTCTAGGAAATCCTTGATTATCCTGAAAAATAATACCAGAGAAGAAAATGATTCATTGGAAAAGCATCTTATAATTGCTTTTAAAAACACCTATTTATATAGATGAAAAAGGTGCAGCTAAATGAATAGCTGCACCTTCCTTGTTTATTATTCATTTGATGGGATAACAGATCCTTTGTAGGTTTCATTAATGAAATCCTGGATTTCTTTAGAATGAAGAACTTCAACCAATGTTTTAATTTCATCCTTATCCTTGTCCTCGGATCTAACGGCAATAATGTTTACGTATGGGTTGTTATCAGCACTTTCCAATGCAATCGCATCTTCTGATGGTACAAGATCCGCTTCGATTGCATAGTTGGAATTAATCAGTACTGCATCGCCTTCGTCATTATTGTAAACCTGCGTAAGCATAGGTGCTTCAATATCCGTTTTAAACTTTAGTTTCTTCGGATTTTCTGCAATATCATCGACCGTTGCTGCTGTTTTATCAATGCCTTCTTTTAGCTTTATTAATCCTTCTGTTTCCAGCATAGATAGCATACGTCCATGGTCAGCTACTGAGCTGCTCATGATGATGCTTGCGCCTTTTGGAAGATCATCGAGGCTGTCATATTTTTTGGAGTAGACACCAATCGGTTCGATATGAATCCCACCTGCATTGGCGAAATCATAACCATTATCCTTCACTTGACTCTCAAAATAAGGGATGTGCTGGAAATAGTTAGCGTCAATTGAGCCATCTGCCAAAGCTTTATTCGGCATTACATAGTCTGTAAATACTTCAACTTCAAGTTTAATACCTTTTTCTTCCAGAAGAGATTCTGCTTTCTCCAGAATTTCCGCATGTGGAACATTTGAAGCACCAATTTTAATCGTTTTTAGCTCTTTGTCCCCGGAATTGGATTCATCACCTGAACCACCACAGGCTGCCAATAAAAGGGTTAATCCTAAAACAAGTATGAACGATAACTTTTTCACTTTGGTTCCTCCCTAGCGCTTATCTATTTTTCTTGTTATAAAATCTCCAATAAATTGGAGAATAAACACAATAATCAATACTAAAATAGTAGCAACAATCGTGACATCTGTCTGTCCTCGGCTAAACCCTTCCAAATAGGCAAGGTTTCCAAGTCCACCCGCACCAATCATACCGGCCATCGCTGTATAACCTACGAGCGCAATAGCCGTAACTGTGATACCAGAAACAAGCGCAGGCAGAGATTCTGGTATTAGCACCTTCCATATGATTGTAAAGGATGTAGCCCCCATCGATCTTGCTGCTTCGATTACACCTTTATCAATTTCACGCAATCCAATCTCAACCATTCGCGCATAGAATGGAGCAGCACCGATAATTAATGCTGGCAAAGCTGCATTAACACCGATAATACTTCCTACTAAAGCCTTTGTGAAAGGAATTAACAAGACGATTAAAATAATAAATGGAATGGAACGGAATATGTTAACGAAAGCACCTACGATTCCGTAAATCACTTTGTTTTCCCACATATTCCCCTTTGAGGTCAAGAATAATAGTAGACCCAATATAATTCCAAGGAAAAAAGTTGCGATTAATGAGACACCTGTCATATACAAGGTTTCCCATGTCTTTTCATAAATTCGTTCCCAAACTACATTTGGTAATAATGTTTCCATCATTCTGAAATCACCTCCACACCAATTTCCTGATTGTGGAGATAGTCAATTGCTTTTGCCACTTCAGCAGCATCACCGTCTACATGAATAAATAATGTTCCATAGGACCCGTGCTGAGTCTGCGATATTTTACCCTGCAATATGTTTACATTGATTTTGTAAGAGCGGATAACCTCTGATAAAACAGGGGTTTCAGCTGATTCACCAATAAAGGATAATTGCACAACTTTACCCGTCGGATATTCAGCAAGCAAATGCTCAATCGTCTCTTTCGTTTCTTCCGGCTCAGTCACTTGCTGGACAAATCGTTTAGTAATCGGAGCATTCGGTTTTTTAAATACATCAAGTACTTTTCCGCTCTCGACTACTTTCCCCATCTCCATCACAGCAACGCGGTGACAGATCTTACGAATAACATGCATTTCATGAGTAATTAATACGATTGTCAAGCCAAGCCTTTTATTTATATCAACGAGTAAATCCAAAATATCGTCTGTAGTCTGAGGATCAAGTGCTGATGTCGCCTCGTCACAGAGAAGAACCTGCGGATTGTTCGCTAATGCACGCGCTATACCGACTCGCTGTTTTTGACCGCCGCTTAACTGAGACGGATAAGCATTTTCACGGCCATCCAATCCTACCAGACTTACAAGCTCCTTCACTCTTTCTTTACGTACCTTGCTTGGTACCCCTGCAATTTCTAAAGGAAACTCTATATTTTCACTGACTGTCCTTGACCAGAGGAGATTAAAGTGTTGAAAAATCATACTTATTTCCATTCTGGCTTTTCTTAATTCAGCACCTTTTATAGCAGCCATATCTTTGCCTGCCACCAAGACACTTCCTTCTGTTGGCTTCTCTAAACCGTTCAGCATTCTAATGAGAGTACTTTTTCCCGCACCGCTGTACCCGATAATTCCAAAGATCTCGCCCTTTTCAATAGACAATGAGACTTGATCCACTGCTTTGACAGCTGATGAACGTTTAAATGTTCCTGAGAAGGTCTTCGATACATCACGTAATGTAATCATAAAATGTTCACCTGCTCTTTCTATCAACCTATAATTAAAGAATAACTTCAGTTAAACAAAAATGCCTTTCTGCGGAGGCAGAAAGGCATGATTAATTTATAACATGTTCCTTTCTCTCATCTCCCAGGATCTATTATCCTGTGTGAATTGGCACCTTTTCAATCATAAATGATTGCCGGTTGCCGGGCTTCAAAGGGCACAATCCCTCCACCTCTCTTGATAAGAGTACATAAACTATTCAATTAATTCTAACTGTCTGCTATCCTATCATGTTAAAGAAAGAACTGTCAACACCAAAGTCTGCATAGCATGTTCAATATGTTATTTCACAGCCGCCTCAGTGGAAGCTATACCTGTTGCTTTTTCAATCGCAAGCTCCAATTCTTCAATTAGATCTTCTGCATGTTCAATTCCAACAGACAGTCTGATTAAATCCTCCTGCACACCTGATGCTTTTAATCCCTCTTCACTTAGTTGCTGATGAGTCGTGCTTGCCGGATGGATAATTAGGCTCTTTGCATCTCCCACATTGGCCACATGGGACCACAGTTCAACGGAATCAATCAGTTTTTTACCTGCCTCGCGTCCACCCTTTATTCCAAAAACAACGACTGCTCCAGCACCTTTGGGTAAATATTTCTTCGTTTTTTCGTAATCAGGGTGATCTGAATCTCCTGGATACAAGACCCATGATACAGCCGGATGCTGTTTTAAATAATCAACTATTAATCTCGTATTGGCTATATGCTCCTTCATTCTCACATGCAGAGTTTCCAATCCGAGAATAAATTGAAAGGCATTGTACGGGCTTAAGGAAGGACCTAAATCTCTCAACAGCTGAACTCTAGCCTTCACAATAAATGCTGCTGCACCAATTGCTTCACTGTAAATCAGATCATGATAACTTGGATCCGGTTCTGTAAAGCCCGGAAATTTAGATGAATTCCAGTCAAACTTCCCTCCATCGACTATGACCCCACCTAATGTGGTTCCATTTCCAAGCAGCCATTTCGTAGCTGAGTGTACGACGATATCCGCTCCAAACTCAATCGGACGTGATAAATAAGGAGTAGCAAATGTATTATCAATGATTAATGGAATTCCAGCTTCATGAGCAATTTCCGCCACCCGTTCAATATCAAGAACCTGCAGGCTTGGATTTCCAATCGTTTCTCCAAAAATAGCTTTGGTCTTTGAAGTAATCGCTTCTCTAAAATTTTCCGGATCACTTGGATCCACGAACCTTACGTTAATACCATACTTAGGAAGAGTATTGGCAAATAAATTGTAGGTTCCGCCATATAGAGTGGATGCAGAGATAATTTCATCACCTGCTCCAGCAATATTTAGAATGGAGAGTGTTATAGCTGCAGCACCACTTGAAACAGCTAAAGCTCCAATACCACCTTCTAATTCGGCTATGCGTTCTTCGAATACACTTGAAGTGGGATTATGAATTCTAGTATAAATATAGCCAGATTCAGCTAATCCAAATAAATCCGCAGCATGATCTGTGTCTTTAAATAAATAAGCATTCGTCTGGTAAATCGGCACGCTTCTCGCTCCAGTTACCGAATCCTGCTGCAATCCTCCGTGTATACCTACTGTTTCAAACCGATACTTCTTTTCTTCATTTGCCATTCTACATCTCTCCATTTCATTTTAAGTAGAGAAGTGAGTAAATGAAAAAAACCTCTTCATATAAGAAGAGGCAGGCATTTTCCATCTCTCCTTATCTCCCGGATTTATTTGTATCCGCAGGAATTGGCACCGTGTATTATAAAAATACCGGTTGCCGGGCTTCAACGGGCCAGTCCCTCCACCTCTCTTGATAAGAACCAAGTATTAAGTTGTTAAAACTATAGCATATGGGGAAATTTGAGTCAACTGATTATTCTGAATTTTTAAATTATATATCAAGAGGCTTACCTTTGCTATATTTTATAAAAATCCGCCTGCAGTTAGCCACTCAGTAAACGTCTGATTAGTTATATTACAGGCTATTGGGGAGAATTCTACAATCTATTAAAACTTCTGTCATAGACAGCGTAAGATAAAAACAGCACCTTTAAGAGATTCTAGTTAAATATTGTATCGACATATTTCCTGAGAAATAAACTGCTCTTATTCTGTAATTCTCTTTAATTGATCTACAAGATAGGGAACTGAGTGGAAGGCATAGATTTTATCGATTGGCTGGTTATCCTTGATTAAAATGAGGCATGGTACACTTTGAATTTGATATTCTTCTGCAAGTTCCTTAGCATAGTTAAGATTGACTTTTTCCAAAGAGGCATTGGGGAGGACTTCCTTTGCAATATCAAGCATCTTGCCTGCTAATTGACACGTTCCGCAAAGAGGGGTAAATGTGTAGATTGCTTTATTTATCGTGGTTTGATTGTTCATTTTTTATTACATCCTTCATTTGTTTTAAAAATTCGGCTTTCACATCTATATTGGCTGCCAAAAGAACCATTGCTAGATGGTATCTTGGCGCGTTTGCTACTTCACGGTATGTACGATCAATATATATGTGAGATGCATTTGGCATCTCTCGTCTTAACTGTTTTCTCAGCTTTTCTCCAGATTCATCGGCATCAGCCAAAATATACACATCTCTCTGTTCAAGTTCGTCGACTAATTCATCCAGTTTCGATAAACTGATGGTTCCATTTGTACATCTTATATCGACAGGTTCATTAAGTACAGATTGTATTTTTTGGCGGTCGGTAGAACCTTCCACAATTATCACTTTCTCACTTTGAGCATCCCGCATGATTGATCACCTTTTATTAGGAGAGTACGTTCTATGTGATTGGACAAATGCCTTCGCCTTCGTCTTTTTCATTATATGTATCTTACCCTAACATAATGGAAAGTAACAATTGATTTAAAGCATATAAAAAGGAAAGAAGCTTACGAATGACCCAAAACTTCTTCCCTTTATTGACTACTCTTCTTTAGTCGCTGTTTCGTATTGGTCAGCATCCATTAATTCATCATATTCGCTGATTTCGGATGGTTCAACTACTACCATCCATGCTTTTTCATATGGAGATTCATTAACGTATTCTGGACTATCCGCTAATTCTTCATTTACTTCAACAACTGTCCCACTGATTGGCGCATATAATTCAGATACTGTCTTTACTGACTCTACACTGCCAAACGGTTCATTACGGGTCAATTGATCACCTATTTCCGGTAGCTCCACAAATACGATGTCTCCCAGTTCTTTTTGAGCAAAATCAGTTATTCCAATTCGAATCTTACCATCCTCTTGTTTAACCCATTCATGCTCAGCTGTATAACGTAATCCCGCTGGAATGCTCATGATTTAATCCCCCCAAAATGTATGTATGGTTCCTATTTATCATGACATCAAACTGGTTATTTGACAATTGTTTCATGCCCATATTTTCTGATAATTTTCCTCTTTGAATCCTACTGTAACTTTTTCTCCATCAAATGCAATTGGACGTTTGATCAGCATCCCATCTGATGCAAGCAGGGCTAGGCTCTCATCTTCAGACATTTCCTTAACTTTATCTTTCAACCCAAGTTCTCTGTATTTCATCCCACTTGTGTTAAAAAACTTCTGAAGAGGCAGTTCACTTTTCTGACAAATTGTTTCTAGCTCTTCTTTCGAAGGGGGATTTTGTGCTATATCAACTTCTTGATAGGATATTCCCTTCTCATCAAACCATTTCTTTGCCTTTCTGCATGTCCCACATTTAGGATACCAGTAAAATGTAATCATGTTTATCACCTCAATTGAAGCATACCACATTTTTTCATCTATCTTAAATGGTTATACTTCTGCTCTAGAGAAGGTAGTCAGTCTAGCATAGGAAAAGAAAAAGCCTGGTTTTCACCAGGCCTCCATCGCACAAAGGATTAAACAGTGTAACGCTCAGCATCAACTAATTTTTCTGCAGCTTCACGTTTAACTGCGATTACATTGATTGGTGTGAAACGTGTGAATTTACGTAAAGCTGATGTCATCATACGTAATGTATCACCAGTTTCTGTTGCCACTAATGTTTCTTTAGCATGCTTTTCGATTTCTCCAAATGCTTCCTGGCAGAAGATTTGAGTATAAAGCAGTTTTTGTTTGTTCTTTTCTAAGCCATCTTTTTTGATTGCTTTTTCTGTACGAAGAACAACTGATTCCATCGCATAGACGAAAGAAGCAATATCCGCAATATTAACAAGAATTTCTTGCTCTTTTTCCAGCTCAGCACCATATTTTTGCGCAGCCAATCCTGCTATCATAATACCAATCTTCTTAGCATTTTTCACAAGATGTTTTTCTTGATCAAGTGGCTCTGTACCTGGCTCTTCAGGCATTAGCATCATGAGCCCTTCAGAAAGTTCCTGTGCTTTTTGTAATAACGGCAATTCACCTTTTAAAGCTTTTTTCAGGAATGTACCTGGTACGAGCAGACGATTAATTTCGTTTGTCCCTTCAAATATACGGTTAATACGGGAATCACGGTACATTCTTTCAATTTCATACTCAGCCATAAATCCATAGCCTCCATGAAGTTGAACTGCTTCATCCACAACATAATCCAAAACCTCGGAAGCAAAGAACTTATTTAAGGAGCATTCGATTGCATATTCAGCAATTGATTTTGCTACTTCTTTCCCATCTTTGACTTCTTCATCACTTAGGCGGCTCATTCTTTCTTCGAATAAACCAACTGTCCTATATACAGAGCTTTCAGCTGCGTATATTTTGGAAGCCATTGTAGCGAGCTTTTCTTTTGTTAAATTAAAAGAAGAGATTGGTGTTTTAAACTGTTGACGTTGATTAGCATACGTAGCAGCTAATTCAAATCCTCGTTTGGAAGCACCGACAGCTCCCACTCCCAATTTATAACGGCCGATATTCAAGATATTAAAGGCAATCACATGGCCTCTTCCCGCTTCTCCCAATAGGTTCTCAACAGGTACTTCTGCATCCTCAAGAATTAATGTTCTGGTTGAGGAACTCTTAATTCCCATTTTCTTTTCTTCCGGTCCAGTAGAAACACCAGGATATTCTCTTTCTACGATAAATGCAGAGAATTTGTCGCCGTCGATTTTTGCATATACGACAAACACATCCGCAAATCCTGCATTTGTAATCCATTGTTTCTCACCATTTAAGACATAGTGAGTTCCTGCTTCATTCAATTTTGCTGTTGTCTTTGCACCAAGTGCATCAGAGCCTGAGCTTGGTTCTGTTAAAGCATAGGCTGCCAGCTTTTCACCTGTAGCCAATAATGGCAGGTACTTTTGTTTTTGTTCTTCGTTACCAAATAAAACGATTGGCAAGGAACCGATTCCAACATGTGCACCATGAGAAATTGAGAAGCCGCCTGCACGGGATAATCTTTCTGAAATAAGAGCGGAACTGACCTTATCCAAGCCTAATCCACCGTATTCCTCCGGTACATCAGCGCCCAATAGACCTAGTTCTCCAGCTTGTTTCAATAGTTTTACAGAACGGTCAAACTCATGATTCTCTAAATATTCCACCTGAGGCAATACTTCATTTACTAAATAATCCTCAGTCGTCTTCGCAATCATTTTATGCTCATCTGTATAATCCTCAGGTGTAAACATGTTTTCTGCTTCAATATCTTCAATTAAAAACGCTCCGCCTTTTAACACTTCTTCTGTTTGATTAGCCACTTTTCTTCCTCCTTATTTAGAGATGACTGGGCTATTGTCGCCAATCATCTCACCGCTCATAAATTTTATGCTAATAATTCAAATACTCCAGCCGCGCCCATTCCTCCGCCAATACACATCGTTACGATTCCAAACTGCTCATTTCGGCGTTTCATCTCGTGAAGGAGGCTCAATGTTAATTTAGCTCCAGTACACCCAAGCGGATGTCCTAATGCAATGGCACCGCCATTTACATTCACCCTCTCCTCATCCAATCCAAGCTGACGAATTAC
This sequence comes from Pradoshia sp. Z6_59, assembly GCF_058267515.1. Classification (NCBI taxonomy): domain Bacteria; kingdom Bacillati; phylum Bacillota; class Bacilli; order Caryophanales; family Bacillaceae; genus Pradoshia; species Pradoshia sp. Z6_59. Next base: position 136,172 of record NZ_JBZCPP010000003.1, on the reverse strand, counting down.
CTGAATGGATTGAGAAGCAAACGCTTCATTCAATTCGAATAATCCAATATCGGATAAACTTAAGCCTGCCAGCTTAAGAGCTTTAGGAATTGCTTCTACTGGTCCGATTCCCATAAGTTCCGGCGGCACTCCTGCGACTGCAAAAGAACGGAATTTTAAAAGTGGCTTGAAACCATCTGCCTCGGCTTTTTCCCGGTCCATCAGTAATACCGCCGCCGCTCCATCACTGGTTTGTGAAGCATTGCCGGCTGTAACTGTTCCCGTGAGTGAAAATGCAGGCCTCAGTTTAGCAAGCACTTCCGTTGTTGTCCCTTCTCGAACTCCTTCATCTGTTGTGAATTGTACGGATCGCTCTTTTAATTTATTGTCTGATCCTACTTGACGAAAAGTGACATCAACAGGAACGATTTCATCTTCAAATTTCCCATCTCGAATGGCCTGCGCAGCTTTTTGGTGACTGCGTACCGCAAAGGCATCCTGTTCCGCGCGGGTAATCCCAAATTTCTTAGCAACTTCTTCAGCCGTATGGCCCATACCCATATAGTATTCAGGAGCTGCTTCTGCCAGTTTGGAATTAGGACGGACTACATGTCCCATCATCGGAACCATACTCATCGATTCAACCCCACCGGAAATGACCGTTTCAGAATGTCCGAGCATAATTCGCTCTGCTCCATAAGCAATGGATTGCAGGCCTGATGAACAGTAACGGTTGATCGTAATAGCCGGTACATTGTATGGCAAACCTGCCAAGGCACCGATATTACGAGTCACATTGAGCCCTTGCTCTGCTTCAGGCATTGCGCATCCAAAGATCATATCATCAATTGGGCCATCGTAATTTTCTGCTCGTTTTAGCGTTTCCTTTACTACTAATGCACCTAAATCATCTGGTCGAACATTTGCTAGAGTTCCTTTTTTGGCTCTGCCAACCGGGGTTCTAGCTCCGGCTACAATCACTGCTTCTCTCATGCCCATCCTCCTCTTAATCAATCAAAATACGGATCTATTAATTGCGTAATGGTTTTCCTTTAACAAGCATATGCTGCATGCGCTGCTGTGTTTTTCCTTCCTGGACAAGGCTGATGAATGCTTCTCTTTCTAAATCAAGCAAATACTGTTCATCCACTTCTGTTCCATAAGGCACTTTACCGCCGGCTAAAACATAGGCAATTTTTTGGGCAATCTTCAAATCGTGCTCTGAAATATAGCCTGAATACAGCATGGATTGCGCTCCCAGTAACAGCGCCGCATAACCCGGTTCTCCTGATACCGGAATTTTTTTGCGCACCGGTGGCTTATAGCCAGTATCATGTAAAGCAATAACAGCTTGTTTCGCATCATATAACTGATGATCTGGATTAAAGCTGATTCCATCGTTACTATTGAGGAAGTTATTCTCTCTTGCTTCATCAGCGGAAGTAGATACTTGGGCAGTAGCGATCGTTTCAAACACTTTAATAGCCACTTTAGTAATATCAAAATCAATACCATTCGGTAAGCTATCCAGATGTTTAATATACAGCTCTTTATTTCCGCCTCCGCCAGGCAACAAGCCGACACCCGTCTCAACCAATCCTATATATGACTCAGATGATGCCTGAATTTTCGCGGCTGGCAGGCAAATTTCAGCTCCTCCGCCAAGCGTCATATTAAACGGCGCGGCAACAACCGGTTTACTGCTGTATTTGATATTCATCATCGCTTGCTGGAATTGACGTGTAATCATTTCTACATCAAATATATTGTCGTCCTGTACTTCCATTAAAATCATGGCCAGGTTAGCACCAACGCAGAAGTTTTTGCCCTGGTTTCCAATCACTAATCCTTTGTAGTTTTTATCTACTTCTTCAATTGCATAATTGATCATTTGAATAATATCAAAGCCAATCGCATTATTAGGAGAATGGAATTCAAGCAAAGCCACACCATCACCAATATCAATCAAGCTCGCACCGCTATTTTTCCTAATGACCCCTTTTTGCTTCTTAATCAACTTCAGATCTATGATTTTTTCGTTTACTTCAACCTCGTGATATTCCCCATTTGCATAATATAGGGTTCCATTATCACCTTCTTTATAGAAGGTTGTGTTACCGTTTTTAATCATTTGTGTGATCCATTCAGGAATATTGCGTCCTTCCTCCTGCATCCTGGCAACGGATTTCTCTAGGCCAATTGCATCCCAGGTTTCAAATGGTCCAAGCTGCCAACCGAATCCCCATTTCATGGCCTGATCGATTGCTACAATATCATCGGCAATGTCGCCAAGTAGTTCTGCTGAATAGAGTAAAGTAGGGCTGATTACATTCCATAGCAATTCACCGACACGATCTTTCGCATAAATAAGCGCTTTCAATTTTCTCGCGGCGCCTTTCTCCTGCTTTACCATATCAAGCGAAGGTGCTTTTAGCTTTTTACGCTCTACATATTCCAAAGTGGATGGGTCAAGCTCCAGTATTTCTTTCCCTTTTTTCAGGAAGAATCCCTGCCCTGACTTACTTCCCAACCAGCCGTTATCAAGCATCTTTTTCATAAATTCAGGTACTTCAAATACAGATTTTTCTTCCTCATTATCTACATTGTCATAAACATTTTTAGCTACATGTGCGAATGTATCCAGTCCCACTACATCCAGCGTACGGAACGTTGCGCTCTTTGGACGGCCAATTAAAGGACCAGTTACAGAATCCACTTCACCAACACTGTAGCCTCGCTCCATCATTTCACGAACAGTTACCAATAAACCGTAAGTTCCAATTCGATTGCCGATAAAATTCGGGGTATCTTTAGCGATTACAACCCCTTTTCCTAAAACATCTTCTCCAAATTGTTTCATCGCTTTAACAACTTCAGGCGATGTTGCTTCTGTCGGGATGATTTCCAATAGTTTTAAATATCTAGGTGGATTAAAGAAATGAGTGCCAAGGAAATGTTTGCGGAAATCCTCTGAACGTCCTTCCGCCATTGCCTCAATGGATATTCCGGATGTATTTGAACTGATAATACTGCCCGGCTTTCTATATTCGTCAATTTGTGAAAACACACTTTGCTTAATATCAAGTCTTTCAACAACGACCTCAATAATCCAGTCGCAATCATTTATTTTCGACAAATCGTCTTCAAAGTTTCCCGGCTCAATTAAAGATAAATTTTTCTTGGAGGTTAACGGTGCAGGTTTTTGTTTAAGTAGTTTTTGAATGGACATTTGCGCCAATCGATTACGGACTTGCTTGTCTTCAAGAGTTAGCCCCTTTTTTTCCTCATCCGCGGTAAGTTCTCTTGGAACAATATCCAATAGCTTAACCGGAATTCCAATGTTGGCTAAATGTGCTGCAATCCCTGAACCCATGACCCCTGATCCAAGTACAGCTACTTTTTTAATTTGAAGGTTCAACATTAAATCCCCCTTTAATTTGAATGAATACTCATTCATTTTTATGACAAAAAAATATGGAATAAAAATCCTACATCTATAACTATAAAAGATTTGCGAAAATTCCGCAATTAAAAAGCCAAAAAAATGGTAATTTGTTAGAAAGTTTTTATTTGGTCAAACTATTACTGGAGGTGAATTTAATGGCAAAGCTTAAAAAGAATCCAAGCAAAGAGGGAGTCAGCGCGGCAAGCGTAAAGGGCAATGCTGGTCCGCACCATGAAAAACATTTTAATAAAGTAAACAGCCAAAATAATCAGTTTAAAAAATAGTCTGCTCCCTGTTTTATAGTATGTTCAAGGCGTACCTTTGCGCTTCCATTAAACGCACATAAAATACCCCAAATCAATGATTTGGGGTATGCGTTTCATCATTATGCCATTACTGTCTCTTCCTGCATAGATATAATCGTTCCCGCATTTCCCTTCAATGCATCTAATGCTTTTTCGAGAGATGTAATAATAGTAGTACGGCCAGGTCTTGATTCTGCAAATTGAATAGCAGCTTCTACTTTAGGAAGCATACTGCCCGGTGCAAAATGACCGTCTTCAGCCAATGCCTTAATTTCATTGGTTGAAATAGATTCCAGCTTTTGCTGATTAGGCTGATTGTAGTTAATGTAGATATTGTCTACAGCAGTCAAAATAATTAATGAGTCCGCATCCACTAATTCTGCTAGCTTCTCAGAAGCAAAATCCTTATCGATTACTGCCTCAACACCAATCAACTCGTCGTCAGATTGCATAACTGGGATACCGCCTCCGCCTGTAGAAATAACAATCTTCCCGCTTTCCACAAGACTATTAATGCTCTTGTGCTCAAGGATGCTGACCGGTTTTGGTGAAGGAACGACTCTTCTCCAACCTCTGCCTGCATCTTCCTTAAAGGAAGCACCAGTCTCCTGGATCAATTTCATCGCTTCCTCTTCTGTATAAAAAGGACCAATCGGTTTTGTAGGATTCTTGAAGGCGCCATCGTTTTCATCAACTACGACCCTTGTTACAATGCCCACTACATCTTTATGAATTCCTCTTTTGCTTAGGGCTTTGTCCATGGCATTTTCCAACCAGTATCCAATCATACCTTGTGACATTGCACCGCAAGTATCAAGTGGCATTGCTGGATTTTTCTCTGAATCAGCCGCTTTTTGCTGAAGAAGGATATTTCCTACCTGTGGACCATTACCATGCGAAATGATGATATCCATTCCATTTTCAACAAGTGTTGCAAGCTGTTCTGCTGTCTTTTCAAGTGCCAGCTGTTGAGCCTTTGCACTGGCATCTCCGGATTGAATGGCATTACCGCCTAAAGCTATCACTACTTTTTTTCTTTCCATAGTTGATTCAATACCTCCAAAAATCAGTCTGTATTTAGAACTCATTAAATGGAAATAGTTCCATTGATCAATCCAACAATCGCCATACCGGCAAATACAACAAACGCTGCTGCAATAGCCAATTCTGTTTTCGTAAATACTTGTTTAATATTCGCTTCTTTCTGTACAGCTCTGTAAATCAGGATACCTGGTGCATATAAAAGCATAGTTAATAGTAAGTATCCAATACCGGCTGCATAAACCATCCAAACACCATATACACTTGCCACAATACCAACAATAATGTTTTTCACGCGATCTGCGGCAGTATCTTGTAAGGAATATTTCAATTGATAGAATGCTGTAAATGCATACGGAATTAAAATAGCTGAAGATGCCAATGAAAATGCAAAGTTATAAGCTTGCTCAGATACAAGGAATGTCAATAGGAACACTTGAATCAGACCATTTGTAATCCATAAAGAATTAGACGGAGCCCCATTTTTATTAACTTTTGCAAACCATTTAGGGAATAATTTATCCTTACCTGCTAAGTAAGGAATCTCGGATGCCAGCAATGTCCAGCCCAACCAAGCACCTAGGACAGAGACTATTAATCCAAGATTGATGAATGTTGCTCCCCATGGACCTACCATTTCTTCAAACACATATGCCATAGACGGATTAGCCAAACCGGCTACTTCTGCACGATTCATTGCACCGATAGACATAATATTAATTAATACGTAAATGATTAACGTACTAATCAAACCAATGACAGTCGCTTTACCAACATCCTTTTTGTCTTTCGCACGGCTGGATAAAACAACCGCTCCTTCAACCCCAATGAACACCCAAAGTGTTACAAGCATAGTGCTCTTTGTTTGGGACATAACATCACTAAATTTGAAGCCAGTACCAGTTCCCCAGAAATCGTCTAAGAAAATATCAGCATTAAAAGCAAAAATACCAATAATGATAAATAGGAAAATAGGAACTAGTTTTGCAATTGTTGTTATCGTATTTACAAGTGTTGCTGAATGAACTCCTCGTAAAACTAAAGCATGCACAGCCCATAGCAATACGCTGGCACCAATGATTGCAGCTATGTTTTGTCCACCTTCAAACATCGGAATAAAGTAACCAATGGAAGAGAACAGCAGTGTAGCGTATGCTACGTTACCTAACCATGCTGACAGCCAGTAACCCCACGCACTGTTGAATCCCATAAATTTACCGAATCCAGCTGAAGCATAGCTGTAAACCCCACCATCAAGATCCGGTCTTTTATCATTCAAGTTTTGGAAAGATAACGCTAACGCAACCATCCCTATTCCAGTAATTGTCCAACCAATAATAATCGCACCAGGAGAAGCTGCACCCGCCATATCTGAAGCAAGGTTAAATGCACCTCCACCAATCATGGAACCTACTACAATGGCAATTAAGGCAAACAAGCCAATCTTTTTATCTTCTGCCATTTTTCTTCACCTCTTAATTTGATAATGGTAGCAGGGAATTGTGTAGAACCAATTCCCTGCTCATCTACTTATTCAATATTTCCTAATGTCAATGCCATTACAGATTTAATCGTATGCATTCTGTTTTCTGCTTGATCAAATACTTTGGAATGCTTACTGCGGAAGACTTCATCTGTAACTTCCATTTCAGCTAATCCGTGCTCTTCATGAATCGTACGACCATAAGAAGTTTCTAAGTCATGGAATGCCGGTAAGCAGTGTAAGAAGATTACATTGTCATTTCCAGTCATTTTGATCATATCCATATTTACTTGATATGGAGCTAATAGAGCGATACGTTCTGCGAACTTGTCTTCTTCTCCCATGGATACCCAAACATCTGTGTAGATAACATCAGCGCCGGATACTGCCTCTTCAACGTTAGAAGTGATTGTTACACGGCCTTGGGACTCTTTTGCCAATTCCTTAGCAAGTTCTACGATAGATGCTTCCGGGAATAAAGATTCCGGTGAACAGATACGTACATCCATACCAACCTTCGCACCGCCAACAAGCAAGCTGTTTGCCACGTTGTTACGGCCATCCCCAACGTATACGAATTTAACGCCTTTTAAGTGACCAATATTTTCTTTTACTGTTAAGAAGTCCGCTAACGTTTGAGTTGGATGCCATAAGTCTGTAAGACCATTCCATACAGGAACTCCGGAGTGCTCCGCCAAAGATTCCACTTTTGCATGTTCAAAGCCACGGAATTCGATACCATCAAACATACGGCCCAAAACTTTTGCAGTATCTTCAATGGACTCTTTTTTTCCAAGTTGGATGTCGTCTTTTCCAAGATATTCAGGATGAGCACCTAAATCAGTACAAGCTACCGTAAAAGCACAACGTGTACGAGTGGATGGTTTTTCAAATAATAGGGCAATATTTTTGCCTTCCATATAACGGTGTGGAATACCTTGTTTTTTCTTTGCTTTCAACTCAGCTGCAAAGTCAATCATATGTAAGAATTCTTCTTCAGTGAAATCTCTTTCTGCTAAGAAGCTTCTTCCTTTAAGGTCTGGTCTTGTTTTAATCATTACTACTTACTCCTCCCACAAGATAACTTACTTTATTTATGTTGATTAAATATCTTCACGTACAAGCGGCATGCTCATGCAGCGTGGGCCCCCACGGCCACGAGACAATTCTGAGCTTTTGATTTCAATTACTTTTACACCATGTTTGCGTAAGCACTCATTTGAGATATAGTTACGGTCATATGTAACAACTACACCAGGTGCAATCGCCAATGTATTGGAACCATCATTCCACTGTTCACGTGGAGCTGCGATTTCATCTCCGTCACCGCAAAGGATGATTTCAAGTTCAGGCAAGTTAAGCACTTCTTTTAAAGCCTCTTTAATGTCAGTACGGTGTGTGATATTTACACTAAATTCATCTGCGCCTTTTTCTAGGATGTAAATATTCATTTTACCGCCAGGTCCCTGAATCATCGGATGCATTGTAAACTTGTTGTAATCTACCATTGTAAATACTGTATCCAGATGCATAAATGCGCGGCTTTTTGGTATTTCAATAGCTACTACTTTCTTAACTTTATCTTGTTTATTCAAGATGCTAAGCGCGAATTTTTCGATTGCTTTAGCAGATGTTCTAGCAGAAACACCGATTGCTACTACTTCTGGGCTTAATACAAGCTCATCTCCACCCTCAATTGGGTTATGGTAAGTACGATCAAGCCATACAGGAACATCTTTACCAGCAAAACGTGGATGATGCTTGATAATATATTCCATAAACATGGATTCTCTGCGTCTTGCAGGTTCGCGCATGTTATTAATCGTTAATCCATTTCCAATTGCGGCTGCCGGGTCACGAGTAAAATAAAGGTTTGGCATTGGATCTGTATAGAATGGATAATGGTCTTCCATCAATTCATACAAATGTGTTTTTTTGCTGATCTCCAGTTCATTTTTGCGGATACCGGACATAATTTTGTCAACCATGTCCTCATTTGAAAATGATAATAAATACTCTTTAAGATTTTCAAATGTACCCTGTACCTTTGCATTGCTTTCTTCAAGCATGCGGCTAACAAATTCCTCTTTCACTTCAGGATTTGTAAGAGATTCTGCAGCAAGCTTCTCAAGGTATAAAACTTCTATTCCTTGATCTCTTAGTGTATTAGCAAAATAATCGTGCTCTTCCTGAATAATCGGCAAATAAGGAATATCATCAAACAATAGTCTCTCCAGATATTCCGGAGTAAGATTTTCTACTTCTTTTCCGGGACGCTTTAACATTACAGTTTTTAAAGTGCCGATTTCAGAAGTAACATGAATTGGATTTGTCATATTGCCTTTCCTCCTGCACACCTTATTTTTCTTACATTTTTAGTGTAAAGGAACGAAAAAAAGAGATTTGTGATTTTTTACACACAAAAAATGTGTAAATCTTCACACAAATCTCTTTAAATAGAAAAGTTTATGTATGAATATTCAATTAATTATCTGTAATTTCCTATTATTTCGCATAACTATGTATATTTTTTTGCATATGATACTTGAAATATAAAAAATATTTCTTATAAATTTGCAATTGTTCTTAACCTTTCTTCCAGGGCCTCTGCTTGATGGATTGTACGGCAAATAATCATACAGGTATCATTCCCACATATAGTTGCCGCTTTCTCTTCCCACTCAAGTTCATCTAAAATTGCCCCAAATGAGTGAGCATGACCAGGTAATGCTTTTAGGATAATAAAATATTCTATTCTTTCAATATTTAATAATGCGTCTTGCATTTTTTTTCGTAGTTTCATTGTGTCATTGTACTTATGATCTCCGATAAATCCATACTTCGTCCCTCCGGTCTTAGATGGATATTTTACTAGGCTTAATTCCCGAATATCTCTTGAAATGGTAGCTTGGGTAATATGCAACCCTTGCTTAGATAATTCTTCGACCAGCTGTTCCTGAGTTTTGATTTCATTATTCTGAATTACCTGCTTAATAATAGCGAGTCTTTTTTCCTTATTCATAACAAAATACTCCTTTTACTAAGATCTATAATTCTATTTTATACTCATTTGTGTATAGATGAGCAATATATTCATGCAAAAGAATAATATGTATTGACTTTCTATTCGGAATTTCTATACTATTTGTATATAAATTAATAAAGATAATATTTATGATGAAGAATAGTACTTAAAATACAAATTATAGCGAGCCGGGAATAGTGAGAGCCTGGTATTATTGGTTTTAAGGAACGCGCTTCTGAAATGCTCATGCGAACATCTTTAGTAGTTTGGGCCGGACTTTTCCGTTATAAAGTTAAAGTGGTTCATTAGAACAAGCAGAGTGGTACCGCGGGTTTACAGCCCGTCTCTTAAAGATTTTTAAGAGACGGGCTTTTTTTATTATATTTTACTGGAGGCTGAGGATATGGATATAAAATTAGATGTAGCTTCTCATATGAATGAAGTACTAAACGGTGACTTAAATCTTGAAACATGCTTGTCTTTGGTCGAAATCCCAAAGAACAAAGAACATGGAGATTTGGCATTTCCCTGTTTTACTCTCGCAAAACTATGGAAGCAATCTCCACAGAAAATTGCAGTAACATTAGCTGACCAACTAAAGGATGAACGTTATGAGGATGTAAAAGCTATAGGACCATATGTTAACTTTTTCCTCGATAAAAAATTCATCAGTGAAAAAGTAATGAATGCGATATTAGCTGATCAACACCATTACGGCTCACTGTCTCTTGGAAATGGGGAAAATATCGCAATTGATATGTCTTCACCCAATATCGCCAAGCCCTTTTCGATGGGGCACCTTCGCTCCACAGTAATCGGAGCCTCTATAGCCAATATTGTTAAAAAATGCGGTTATACTCCCGTTAAAATTAATCATATTGGTGATTGGGGCACTCAATTTGGAAAATTAATTGTAGCCTATAAAGCATGGGGAAATGAAGAAAAAGTTAAAAAGAGTCCCATCAGCGAACTTTTAAAGTTATATATTACTTTTCATGAAAAAGCTGAAATAGAACCTGAGCTAGAGCAACAGGGACGTGACTGGTTCAAAAAGCTGGAGGATGGGGACGAAGAAGCCACGAAATTATGGGAATGGTTCAGAGATGAATCCCTGAAGGAATTCGAGATAATATATGATCTGCTGGGCATTCAATTCGACTCTTTTAATGGGGAAGCTTTTTATAATGATAAGATGGCAGAGGTTATAGAAATAATTGAGAATAGTGGCCTGCTTGTAGAAGATCAAGGTGCCCTGGTAGTCAAATTAGAGAAAGAGGGATTAACACCTTGCTTAATCAAAAAATCCGATGGCGCGACTCTTTATGTAACACGAGATTTATCAGCTGCTTTATACCGTCATCGTACCTACGATTTTGCCAAGGCTGTATATGTAGTCGGAAATGAACAATCCTTACATTTTAAACAGCTTAAAGCTGTTTTAAAGAAACTTGGATTTGACTGGGCTGACGACATTTCACATGTACCATTCGGAATGATTATGAAAGACGGCAAAAAAATGTCGACCCGTAAAGGAAGAGTTGTCCTCCTCGAGGAAGTGCTGGCCGAATCAATCGAGCTTGCTCGTAAAAATATTGAAAATAAAAATCCTGATTTAAATAACAAAGATGAGGTTGCAAGACAAGTCGGTGTAGGAGCAGTTATATTCAATGATTTGAAAAATGACCGTATGAATAATATTGAATTCTCGCTCGAGGACATCCTAAAGTTCGAAGGTGAAACCGGTCCCTATTTACAATATACAAATGCTCGTGCCCATTCGATTCTTAGAAAGGCATCCACTCCTACGAGTGCTTCAGCAGGCTTAAGTGATGAATATAGCTTTGATATTGTAAAGCATTTGCTGGCCTTTCCATCCGTGATTGAGCGGGCTTTCGAAAAAATGGAGCCATCCGTTATTGCTAAATACTTGATTGACTTGGCTCAATCCTTTAATCGCTATTATGGACATATACGCATATTGGAGAATGACAGTGAATTGCAAAATCGCTTGGCTTTAATAAAATCAATTACCATTGTTCTTGAAGAAGGTATGCATTTATTAGGAATGGAAGCACCGCAGGAAATGTAATCTTAACTAACCTAAAAACAAATCGGAGAACCGTTTACCATAGAAACAGTTCTCCGATATATTTTCCTTATTTTTGTTCAGTCCATTATGATTGTATTGTAAATTCAGGTACCCCTTCGAAAACGGCTAATTCGTCGGCTGTAAATTGGACTCTAATCTCCTTTTTTTCATGAACCTGTAAATAAGCTGTTACCTGTTTTTCTTTCTTTACAGAATCGGAAACAGGAAAATGCAACGTTACCTGCTGTGATTGATGCTCATAATTTTGCAGTATAATTTTGCATTCATACAGATTACCTTCATCCTGCTCTTCCATTGTACATTCGCTTTCCAAATATTCTATAGCATTAGCTCCATTCTCAGCAGCATAAATATACGTTTTGGCAGAAGTACTTAATAGACTATTAATTACAAAAGGAATAGCAAACAATAAGACAACCAAGAATACCGGTTCAAATTGCGTATATTTCTTTAAAATCCGGGGATGCTCCATAGATAGCCATTTCAAAAATAACAAGATTCCGCTGACCTGAATGATAATGGATACAATCCAAACATAAGAGATTCCAATCTCGGCTGTAACAGGAATAGAGTACGCTTGAAACAGTTGATGGCCTATAGTTTCATCCTGACCGGGCCATTTCAGTTGTAATACTAACCCCCAAATAAATATAACTGCTCCCAGTGTATGATAGGAAGTTTTGACCACATTACCCCTCCATCCCTTCAGTTTAATATTCCTATTATAGTAGGGAGATGGAGAGATTTTCAATTAATCAGTTCATAAATTCCCTCATATAACCTCTTCTTCAAAATATTCAGGTTTATGAATATGGAGCATTCGATCCTTTATAGACAAAATCTGGTCCTTCTTTAATTTATTTACGACCATACTTACGGTTTCTCTGGAGGTTCCGGACATAACAGAAATTTTGGTTGTTGTAATTGGGCAATTAATACGAATGACCCCCGATTCTTCTTCACCCAAATCATTCATTAAATAATCAATGGTATTCAACACTCTTACATGTGCACTCGGGGTCATAACATTTTTAACTCGATTTTCTTGTACCGCAAGTAATTCATTGACTTGCAGGATTACTTTTTTAAGAAGTGTAGAGTTTTTTGATACAATACTTTCGAATGCATCTGCCACCATATAGAAAACCCGAATATCAGTTTCTGCGACGGCACTATGATTGTAGTCCTCATTTTTAAATAAGCCCATATAAGGAAAGACTGTATTCTTTTTAACGTAACTTGTATATAATAAGCTACCCTGCTGATTCGATTTTTCAAGCATTACAAAGCCATCAATTAATATATATATCCTGAGTCTCGGATCTCCTTCAAAAAATAGATATTGACCCTTCTTATATGTTCTTTCATATATAAAAGGCTCCAGTTCCTTTATCTCTTTTTCTGATAAGCACGAAAATAGGTCAACTTGTCTTAATAATTGAATTGCTTTTGCTTTCATTCGAACACCCACTTATATGTATTGTTCAGTTTCTATCAATTCTTCTATTAAATTCAGCTTGCAAACAAGATATGTTTTGAGCTGATAACAATCTAAAAATCCCTTTAAGGCAAGATTCTACTTAACCTTATTTCACTCCATTGACATTTAGATTATTTTACAAACATACCTGATGCTGATCGATTGGGCCTCATCCTTGCAGGAATATAGTATAAGGCCGAGTAACCGGACGGATCATTTACTTGCATGCAGTTACTATTCTATTAATATCAAAAGCAAAATATCTCTTTTTTTATTTTATCAAAAAATTATATTAAAATAATTAAAAGTAGATAAAAAAACAAAAAAGTATGTATTTTTAATAAATTTATTATTAAAATTCATACTTTTATCACTCTATCCATTTTTATTTAATTGGAACTTCATCTACACTCTCGCAACACTACTTATTTTTTCCTGATTCAATTCAATATTTGCTTCTTCTATAAGAATAGAGTGATCTAAATTGTCTGTCGCTACCCGTGTAGACACTCCCATAAATACAGTAAAATCATTTATATTGGATGCTAATTTATTATCAACTGTCAGCTGAATAAGCCCATTTCTTAATTCAGCTTGCCTCTCTCTAATTTGTTTACCAAATAGTCCTGAAAAGATGACAGCAAATCGGCTGCCCTCTATATGAGTTACAACTCCCTCTCCGTCCACTGCCTCGCATAATTTTTTAGATACTTCCATTAATACATGGTCACTATAGGAAAATTCCTGATCTCTCCTATACTCCTTCATATAATCAATCTCGATTAAATATAATGTAACTGGTGTTCCAGACTTTTTAGATTCAAGCCAAACCTCAGTTAAGTAAGAATTAAAATAGCGTCGATTTGGGATATTTAAAATATAATCCGTGAATGACATTTGCCGTAATTGTTCATTTTTTTCATTCAATAGTTTTATTGAATTATATTGGTCAGTTATCTCATTGAATACGAGTACAACTGCTTCTATATGTTTATCTGCATTTAAAACAGGATTGGCACTAACTTCGAGCCAAATAGGCTTTTGAAATTTGAAATTTTTTATGCCGATAACTTCTTTTTCAACCGGTTTACACGTATTTAATGATACCGATATTGGGATATCATTTTTATGTATTAGATTTCCATGTCTGTCTACGAGTCCCCATAGACCATCAATCAATGATACAGAAGAAGCACTTTCAGTTGCTATTCCAAGGATCTCACCTCCAACTCGATTTATGTCAATTATTTTCCCCTTGGAATCACTGATAATGATTCCATATAAAATCGAATTAATAGATTGTCCCCTCTCCTTATCACCCACGTTTATTGGCTGTCTGGATATGTAATAGGATTGAAGACTAATAACAAAAATCAATATACCAGAGAGAAGGATTGTTCCAAATTCCAAATGTTCATAATCAAATAGGATTACTATAAAATTCAGGCCTAATAACAAGAGAAACAGAGTGAGAAATACCGGATAATATCCTATAAATAAACCCGGCAATTTCCCATATAACTTTTGTCTCATTCATTCACCTTTTCTTTACATATTATTTATATAATTCGCACTTATGTAGTTTTATATGACTATCTCTTTATTATAAAACAAAAAATAACAATAACTGCCATGTAACATATTCTTAAACTAAATATAAAATAGTAATTTATCATTCATTAAAAATATATATTTTGAGAGCCATAATTAGTTGTTATTAAACAAAAAATACCCCCTGCTGATTCAAACTCAGCAAGAGGTATTCAATGTTAATTTCCTTATGAAGATGTAGAAAACATGTATTTCTTATGATGGTATCTTATGCTGAATATTAATCCGAGCGCCATCATATTGCCGAGCAATGAGCTTCCCCCATAGCTTAAAAATGGTAAAGGAATACCGGTAATCGGCAGCAAGCCGATCGTCATCCCAATATTTTCAAACACATGGAAAGTCAGCATACAGATTACACCAACACAAATATAGGTATTAAAATCATTTTTAGTTTCAAGTCCAATTTTTGTCATGTTATAGATCAATAAGAAGAATAAGCTGATGACAATGCTTGAACCAAGAAATCCGTATTCCTCTCCAATGACAGCAAATATGAAATCTGTGTGACCTTCTGGCAAGTAAACCTCCCTATTCGCAAATCCCTTACCGGATGTGGTCCCGGAACCAATTGCTAATAGCGATTTGATTAACTGGTACCCTTCAGAAGAAGTATAGTTATACGGATCAAGCCATGCATAGATACGCCCAAATTGATACTGTTTAACATGGAAATATTTCTCCATAATATTTGGATGCCATACAACGAGGTAAAAAATAACTCCAACTAACAGTGTACCACCGCCAAATATCGGTAAAAGTAATTTCCAAGTGATACCCGATACAAAAATCATCCCAACCATAATCGCAATCATGACAAGAGAAGTACCCAAATCGGGCTGTTTCATGACAAGCAAAATCGGAATAGCTGTAGTAATTACGATTTTACATAAAAGGATAAAGTCGGTTTGAAGTGTTTTAATCCGATGCTTCAGATGATGATTTTGGATAAGAGCCGCCAACGCCAAAATTAGAAATACCTTCATAAATTCCGATGGCTGAATTGAACCAATACCAGGAAATCTAAACCAGCTTTTTGCTCCATTGACAACTGGAGCGATACTTGTTGGTGCAATTATAATGGTCATCAATAGAAATAAGCCAAAGAAATATAAATACCAGCTCATTTTTTTCATTTGGTCAGCATCAAATCTCATGATCACAAATGCAAGGCTGATTCCTACGATATACCAGACAATTTGCTTTACAAGAAAGTTTTCGGAGGCATATTGACCTGTCGTTTGTGCACTATATATAGCCATACAGCTTGTTATAAAAAGCAAAAATACAATAAATAGAAGACCATAATCTATTCTCGACGTGAAATTTTTATTGTTAGACATGATAAACCACCATATTCATTACTAGTTAGGCCAGTAGCCATTTTCTTTATTATACTTGAACAAGATAAAATCACAACTGACACGGCATCAAGAATATAATTCCTGAAAAAGATAATTATACATATAAATCGTTATCAATTCCACTTTCTACAATACAGTCCTTCTTTAAACTATTTTTAATGGATTCTTATTGTACCAGTTTTATAGATTTGAACTAAAAAAGCAAACATTCGCATCTGCTAGAAAGCTTAAACCCGCTAATTTTTTCTATTTTCATGATTAGTGTTAATGAGAAAAGTAATAAGGGTACATACTACTAAAGAGCTGACTAAAGGAGTGATCTTTTATGGAACATAAATCTAAACAAACATTCCGTCATACATATATTCCTTTAACTTCCTCTACAAGCGGAATGGGTATTGAGGTAAAAGAAGATATTTATGTCCTGAATACGCAAATTGTCAATGTGACACTGGCTGGTCTTCCTAATCAAGAAAATTTTGTTCTGATTGATGCCGGTATGCCTAAAGCAGATGACGAAATTATTGAAGCAGTAAACAAACGGTTTGGTGAAGATAGTATGCCAAAAGCGATTATTTTAACACATGGCCACTTTGACCATGTTGGTGCACTTGAGGAATTACTGGATAAGTGGGATGTGCCTGTATATGCACATGAGCTGGAAATCCCTTATTTAACCGGACAAAAGAATTATCCTGAACCTGACTATAAAGCAGAGGGCGGACTTGTTCCTGATATTGCCCGATTCTTCCCTAATCACGGCATTGATCTCGGCAATAAAGTGCAACCTCTTCCTGCTGATGGGAGTGTTCCTGAAATGCCTGGCTGGAGATGGATCCATACGCCCGGGCATACACCAGGACATATTTCATTATACCGAGAAGAAGATGGCTTCTTGATTGCCGGAGATGCATTTGTTGGAGTAAAACAGGAATCCCTTTATAAAGTTCTTACTCAAAAACAAGAAATCAGCGGTCCACCGCGTTATTTCACAACAGATTGGACAGCCGCAAAGGTTTCAGTCATACAGTTAAATCAGCTAAATCCAAACTTTGCTGTAACAGGTCATGGTCTCCCTCTCCTTGAGGAATACTTAAAAAAAGAGCTTAACATCCTGGCATCCAATTTTGATGAGATGGCCATTCCGAAACACAGTATTTACAAGCAGGAAGAATAGGCACTTATTTTAATACCGGATATCCATCTTGATCCCTCTTTAGACAATCGAGAATGTCCTGTTAAAATCACCTTCTATAAAAACAAAAAAGAGATCAGATGGTTTCTCTACCTCTAATCTCTTTTTTCATTTCCCTATTTCCGTAATCGAAGGATCCTTCAGTTAACATACAAAGAGACTCAATCATAAACAGCTGAAAAATTCGAAATACCTTTGTCATCGTTTACTAATAAAATACGAATCAGCTGATTGTGCAGGTTCCGTATTCTAACATTACAAGAAACTCAACTGTATATTTCATTTCTCTATCCCTGTATCCTCTATCATATCCCTTTACATAATCTGTAAGATTAAAATGATTCGCATTCTTTATCCTGCGATTACATTTAATTTTAAGGATATATAACTCTTTTACTTTGTTCGCCTTCTCGAGTGACTTACCTCTACGAAACAAACACATTGATTGAGCCTCTTTATAGGTTAAAACTTTGTATATGATCCTTCTGCTTTAATAATAACTCATATCCCAATCAAATAAATGCATATATTTTGAACTTTTTGTTAATATTACCTTTTCATTTTACAAATTCATCCATATTTCCTATATGATTATCTTAGAAATATGAAAAGGAGCTGTCAAAGATGAAAAGGAAGCTATACATAAGTTTTACAGCTATTATAATCATCATACTTATTTACATATCCATCCTTCAATTTAATATGTTTCGCTACGCTAATCAAGAACAGGAGGAAACAATTGATTATATTATTGTACTCGGTGCAAGAGTAAAAGGTGAAACACCATCACTGTCACTAAAGTACCGTATTGATGCTGCAGCTGATTTTTTAATAAATCATCCTAAATGTATTGCAATCCTATCCGGTGGTCAGGGAGATGGTGAGGATATTTCTGAAGCTGAGGCAATGAAAAGAGGATTAGAGGAATACGGTATACCAAGCAACAGATTAATCCTGGAAGATGCTTCGACAAACACGAAAGAAAATATATCATTTTCGAAAGAACTGATACCAAACCACCTAAATTCTGGTGCCGTTGTAACAAATGATTACCACCTCTATCGAACAATCAAAATAGCTGAGAAACTAGATTTAAAATTAACTGGGATTCCAGCTAAAACACCTAAAATTTCAAGGCTGAAGTCACATGTGAGGGAGTACGCGGCTATAACGTCCTATAGACTAAAAAAAGATATTAGCTGGTGATTGGTATCAAAAAAAGAAATGTAGATCATGGCTGTCCCATTTTCTGCATTTCTTTTTAATAACATCTTGTTATTCCCACGGTCTTTTTGTTGTGATATATTCAGCAAGCTCCTTACTTTGGATACGATGCAGTTTTCGTTTAGCAGCACGAATGCTCCCTGTCTCATTCAGTTTCTTCTCTTCCTCGGTTTCAGGGACGATGGTTGGAACACGACATGGCCTTCCTCCTTCATCCAGTGCAACAAATGTAAGAAATGCTGTTGCTGCAATTTTACGTTCTCCGCTCATTAAATTTTCAGCAATTACCTTTACAAATACCTCCATAGAGCTCTTGCCAGTATAGGTCACATACGACTCCAAACATACAGAGTCCCGGGTTGTAATGGGATTTAGAAAATCTACAGAATCAGTTGAGGCCGTAACCACCGTTTTACGGCTATGTCTCGTCGCTGAAAGTGAAGCTGTCATATCAATATCACTCATTAACTTTCCGCCAAATAATGTATTATGATCGTTTACATCGCTCGGAAATATACGGTTTGTTTTTACAATTCTTGTTTCACTGCATGTCTTTGTTTCCAAGTTGTTACCTTCTTTCCTTCTATACGCTCATTTATTCTTTTTATATCTTACTATATGGAATGTTTCAACCAATACGATTCAGTGTGCAGACAATATTGATACATTTTAAGGAATCATCAAATTTGATAAATTGTTGTATAAATTATTTAATTAAATTATGGTATGCGTATAATTCCCATAACCTTTCCTGAAGGAGGAATTTAATTGAAGAGATTATTAGCCGCACTAACAGATAGGGTTACTACTAAACGCGGCATGTGGATAACATTAATTGCATGGTTAGTGGTGACCTTAGGATTATTCTTATTTGCACCAAGTGCCAAAGATTATGATGTGTCGAGTATACAAACATTACCTGATGATGCAAAATCCGTTATTGCTAACGAAGAACTGAACAAATACTTTAAAGATGATCAGGGAGTCCCAGCTCTTTTAGTATTCTCGACTGAGTCAGGCAAAGCAGACACGCAGACAATAAGTCAGGCGATGGATGTGATTATTAAGGAAGATATAAAAGGAGTTAAGGAAGCTGTTCCTTTTTCTTCACTGCCTCCACAGGCACAGGCACAATTTTTATCAAAGGATGAAACAACAGCTGTTATACCGCTTAATTTTGAAAGCTCACTTGAGTCAAAAGAAATTCAAGCTGGCATTGAGGATATCTATTCTGCAGTAGAAGACACCACTGCTGACATGACATTCAAGATTACTGGACCGGCGGGAATTGCCGCTGATACATTGGGCTTATTTTCAAAAGCCGACCTTGTCTTATTATTTTCAACAGTTGGATTGATTTTAGTCCTGCTAATTGTTATTTATCGTTCCCCGTTATTAGCACTGATTCCACTTTTGGCTGCTGGTTTTGTATATATAGTGGTAGATCAGGTGCTGGGAATTATGGGGAAAGCTGGTTTGGAAATGAGCACGCAATCTCTCTCCATTATGACCATTCTCTTATTTGCAGCCGTGATAGATTATTCTCTATTCGTTTTTGCACGATATCGAGAAGAACTGAAACGTTATACCAGCAAGCATGAAGCAATGAGTTTGGCGATGAGAGAAACAGGCGAACCTGTTTTCTTCTCAGGCGGGACAGTTTTGGCCGCCATGCTTGTCCTATTCATGGCTAAAAATGGGGATTATCAAAGCTTTGCACCTACTTTTGCCACCACGATGTTTATCATCATGATTGCATCCGTGACACTCGTTCCGGCTTTATTTACCCTATTTGGCCGAAAATCCTTTTGGCCTAAGATCCCTCAGGTTGGGGAAAGTAATCAAACAAAAGCTACGTTCTGGTCCAGAACTGCAAACTTTGTTACCACCAAGCCTTTAATGGCTGGAGGAATTGTCTTTGCTATTCTGCTTATCTCTTCCTTAAACATTTTTAATATAAAATATGAATTTGATACAGTAAAAGGATTCCCAGAGGATATGCAATCTCGTGAAGGCTATGAGATTGTGGAAGAAAAGTTCGATAAAGGTGACTTGGCACCCACAACCGTTTTACTTAAATCTGAACAATCTATTTCAAAGGACCAAAGCGAAAAACTTGCAAAAACACTTGAAGAACAAAATCTGGTAGCAAGTATTCGCCAATCAGGTGCTACTGAAGATGGAAAAGCACTACAGTACAGTCTTTCATTTTCAGAAAGTCCATATGCATTAGAATCCTTAGATGCTTTAGAGTCCATACGAGACAAATCAGATACGCTCTTAAAAGAAGCAGACATTGAAGGGGAGCTATACTTCGCTGGAGAAACTGCTACAAAAGTGGACGATCGAACCATTAATGATCGGGATATTATCGTGATTGTCATTGCAGAAACATTACTCATTTTAGTTCTACTGTTTGTTTTGACCAAATCGTTCAAGATGCCTATTTATATGATGGGAACGATTTTGCTATCCTTCCTGGCAGCTCTAGGTCTTGGAACATTTTTAACAGATATCCTATTTGGCATTGATGCTATTAACACCCGTGTACCGCTATATGCTTTCGTATTCCTTGTAGCACTGGGTATCGATTATAATATTATTTTAATATCCAGATACAAAGAAGAACGCGAAAAGCACCCTGTTAAAAAAGCTGTGGAAATCGCGGTGGCCAATACAGGCGGTGTCATTTCCTCCGCAGGAATCATTCTTGCGGCCACATTCGCTGTATTAATGACACAGCCCATTGCCGTTTTATTTGTTTTTGGTTTTATTGTAGCAATAGGCATTATATTGGATACATTCCTTGTAAGAGGCCTATTACTCCCTTCTCTAATCCTGTTCTTTGAAAAGGATGCAGACCAGCAGAAAGAAGTTCATTCAACTAAACTATAATTTAACCCACCAATACCCGGTATTGATGACAGGATTTAAATGTCACCGATATCGGGTATTGATATTTTATAGTTTGGAAAAGAATAATTTGATTCGTCTTTCATTAAATTCACGAGAATCATCCATTATAGAAAGGATGACTGCGTATTGATATCCGAATCAATGGGAGGACAGGATATGACCGAACAAAATTATGCTAAACACGAGGAAGAACAACGACTATCAACCATTACCAGGATTATTGAGGACAAAGCCAATAAGCTGAACCAATCATCAGGTGGACTTAAAGATGAAGTCATTCATATTCGCAAAACCTTTTGGGAAGATGTCACCGTCAATATGGACAATGTGGAGGATGCTGTCGAAACACTGGCGAGCATAAAACAGCAATCTGAATTACTGTCAGAAAGAGAAAGAACCCAACATCAGATTACGAAGCAACTTAAAACACTGGACCTACTTAAAGACTCCCCTTATTTCGGCAGGATTGATTTTCATGAAGACGGTGAGGAACAAATAGATCAAGTCTATATTGGAATTGCTTCTCTAATGGATCAGAACAATGAAAATTTCCTGATCTATGATTGGCGTGCCCCAATCTCGAGTCTATACTATGACCACTCGCCCGGACCTGCTGAATATCAAACACTCGAAGGGTCCATCACGGGTACGATGGAGCTAAAGAGACAATATATCATCAAAAATGGAAAGCTTAAAAGTATGTTTGATACCGGCTTAACAATAGGAGATGAACTCTTAAAAGAAGTTCTTGGCACCCGTGCGGATAATCAAATGAAGAATATTGTCGCCACGATTCAAAAAGAGCAAAATAAAATTATTCGTAATGTACAAAGTAAGTATTTGGTCGTCCAGGGTGTGGCCGGAAGCGGTAAAACTTCGGCTGCCCTTCAGCGCGTGGCTTTTTTACTATATCGTTATTTTGGGAAAATCAAATCAGATCATATCTTATTATTTTCTCCAAATCCCCTATTCAACAGCTATATAGCCACTGTTCTGCCTAATTTAGGTGAAGAAAACATGCAACAAATTACTTTTCAGGATTATATCGAAAAGTATGTAGGTAACGAATTTGATATCGAGGATCCTTTTCAACAAATGGAATACGTATTGAAAAATGAACAGGATGAATATTATCAGGCCCGACTTGAAGGAATTCGTTTTAAGTCCCACTTGCAGTATAAACAAATGATTGATGCCTATATTGACCATCTCAGTCGACAGGATTTAAAATTTAAAACCATTACTTTTCGCGGTGAAATACTTATTTCATCAAGTGAGATTGCGGAATACTTTTACTCTCTCGATGGTGGGGGCCCTATCCAGCTTCGTATGCAGACTGTGAAGGATTGGCTCTTACAAAAACTGAATCAAATAGAAAAACTCGAATATAAAAAAGAATGGGTAGAAGATGAATTAGAGTTACTTGAAACAGATGAATATACCGAGACTTATTTGGAGATTCAGGCAAGAGATCGCTTGTCAGAGGACACATTTAATGATTTTGAACACGAGAAAGATGAATTGGCAAAAAAATTAGTTCGTAAATATTTTAATCCAATAAAAAAAGCCATTAAAAATCTAAAATTTATCCATGTAAAAGCTATCTATATGAACTTCTTCCTTAATGGCTATAAATATATCAATGATGCTGATTATCCTAAAATATGGCCAAAGATTTGTGATTACACCTTAGACAAATGCAAGCAAAACCAATTAGCCAATGAAGATGCAACAGCTTATATTTATTTAAAGGCACAATTGGAGGGACGAAAAACCAATAATGTTATCCGGCATTTATTTATTGACGAGGCACAGGATTATTCGCCATTTCAATTTGCTGTTCTCAAACAACTTTTTCCAAATAGCAAAATGACCATTTTAGGCGACTTTAATCAGGCTATTTATGCTCATTCGATGAATGCACCAACCCTTCTGTCTAATGAGCTGTATGAGTCAGAGAGCTTTGAGAAGATGGTTCTGACAAAGAGCTACCGATCAACCCGTCAAATTGTTGACTTTACGAAGGAAATTCTCAGCAATGTCCAAATTGAACCATTTAATAGAACTGGGCCAAAACCTACGATAAAAATCGTTAATAACATTTCAGAACGGATCCAGGAAATAATGAATCTAATCGCTTCTTTGGAGAACGCTGGCCATCAAACCATTGCGATTATATGTAAAACAGAAGAAGAAACTCAGAATGCCTACGTAGAATTATCAAGAGATCTTGATATCCAGCTCATGCAAAAAAACACCTATTCGTATAATAAGGGAATATTAATCCTGCCTTCCTATTTATCGAAAGGAATTGAATTCGATGCTGTCATTATTTTTGATGCATCAAAAGAAACCTATAACCGTGAATTGGAGCGAAAGTTATTCTATACGGCTTGTACAAGAGCTATGCACGAACTCTATCTGTTTAACAGTGATGAAATGAGTCCATTTCTTGATGCGATACCGCCTGATTTGTACCATGTTGATTGAAGGCATAAAAAGACCTGAATGGTATAATCCATTCAGGTCTCTTTATGCAGTTATTTTTATTCATGTCCCGGTAAATAGATGGTAAAGGCTGTCCCTTCACCAGGCTTGCTTTTTACACGGATTGACCCTTTCATCGAATCTATTATCCGATATACCGCCATCATTCCAAGGCCTGTTCCTTCTACCCCTTTTGTTGAATAATAAGGCTCACCCAAACGCTTTAATTGTTCATTGGTCATACCAATACCCGTATCTATAATATGTATATCTACACCTTTTCTCTTATTATCCGTGGTGATTGTAAGAGAGCCCCCATGACCCATTGATTCGATTCCATTTTTTAAGATATTAACGAAACATTGCTGGAATAATTGCTTTTCTCCTCTCACTATAAAGGAAGCCACTTCAATCTGAATACGTACATTTCGCATAGTGGCTAACGGCTGAACAATATCAGCTACTTTATTCAACTCTGTTTGAATATTGATATCTTCTTTACTGTTAATATGCGGCTTGGCAAATGCCAGAAAATCTTTAATAATACTATCAGCGCGGTCCAATTCGGATAGTGCAATATCAATATACTGCTCTTTCTTTTCCTTCGTAAGATTCTCATCACTTCTTAATAGTTGTAAAAATCCTTTCGTTGCTGTTAATGGATTACGAACTTCATGTGAAATTGAGGCAGCTAAATGACTGACAGACTGCATCTTTTCCGTATCAATCAATTTACTTTTAAAATTCCTATTTTTCTCCAGCCTTTCTATTGAAAAAACAAGCCAGACCATTCCAGTTATATACAAGAAAACATACAAAACTTGATTTATTAGTTTAACGTCATTAATTGTTATAATTGTGAAAGTCGCCATAATAGCCAAAGAGGAAATAAGCGCCGTTACAAAGGAGGCGACTAAACGCTGTCTGGTCATTAATTTGACGTATTGCTTTCTCATAACCATGGCAGAGAATAGGACAAACAAGCCTGAAAAAAAGTGAAACCATTCAAATGAAGAGGTGTAAAGGATTGAAGCAGTAAGTGTCAGCGTATATAAACTGATACCAATCGCGTAACCACCATAAAAGATACCGATGACAACGGATATAGAACTATAATTCATGATCTGAATGCCTGGAGGTGATTCAGCAGTGAAGAATAAAATATTAATAAGAATCGCAATCGCTTGACCAATTCCAACGATTAAAGGATTAATTACTCCAAGTACCCCATATTTAACATGCCAAAAGTAAATGAATTGAATAATAATCAGAATGATAAATAGATTAATAAATAAATTTGCAATGAATTCACTTGTCATCTAATTCTCCTTCTAAATACATCTATACCTTGAAGTTTAGAGGAAAATATATCCAAAGTAAATTATTATTTTCTTGAATTCTCATCATATTAATCTAAACTCATAAAAGCTAGGCCTCTATATTATTTATCTTTTCGTAACCTTCAAAGGCAAACCTCCAAAACATACTGCAATAATCCCCCTTCATTTCCGGGATAGAAAGCCCTGCATACATTAATTCATCTCCACCATATATTAAGGATGTATGGGTATCGAGGTATTCTTTTTCGGTATCTAACCCCCTGAGCCTCAGAATATGAAACGGTTCTGCAGGCTGTGCCATCATTCTGAAATACATCACAACCGTTTCAGATAAATCTTGACTGACAAATTGCCAAGCTGCCTGATTTCCTGCAAATGGGCTAAGTAATCGATAATACGTGCCAAATTGTATAATCGGACGGATTTCCTTATACAAGGAAATCTGGTCTTTAATCATTTTCTTTTCTAATTGACTCAGTTTGGAAAAATCCAGCTCATATCCTAGATTTCCTGACATAGCAACATGTCCACGCATGATTAAAGAAGTGTGACGATGCACCTGATGGTTTGGACTTGCTGACACATGAGCTCCCATTGTCACCGGCGGATACACAAGGCTTGTTCCGTGCTGGATTTTCAACCTTGAGACAGCATCTGTATTGTCACTCGTCCACACTTGAGGCATATAAAACAGCATTCCTGGATCATATCTTCCCCCTCCCCCCGAACAACTCTCAAATAAGACCGTTGGATGGCGGGTAGTCAACACCTCTAATATATAATAGAGTCCCAGAATGTAGCGATGCCCTGTTTCTCTTTGGCGTTCTATAGGCAAAGCAAGTGACCCCACTTCCGTCATATGTCGATTCATATCCCACTTCACATAACTAATAGGAGCAGATAATAAGACATTCGAAACCGATTCAATAATGTACTCGCATACCTCGGCTCTTGTTAGATCAAGGACCAATTGATGACGTCCTAATGATTTCGGGCGATTGTAGACTTGAATGCACCAATCGGGATGATTTCGATATAAGTCACTTTCCATAGATACCATTTCCGGTTCAAACCAAAGTCCAAATTTCATCCCAAGCTGATTAATTTGCTCTGCCAGCGTTTTTAACCCTCCAGATAATTTTTGCTTATTTACATACCAATCTCCAAGAGAAGTTTTGGCGTTGTTACGTTTTCCAAACCATCCATCATCCAGGACAAATAATTCAATCCCAAGCTCCTTGCCTTCCAGTGCAAGCAGTAAAAGCTTATCAGTGTTAAATTTAAAATAAGTAGCTTCCCAGTTATTCAACAAAACTGGCCGCAGACAATCTCTGTACTGCCCTCTCGCCAATCGAAAACGATATAATTCATGATAAGTTCTCGACATGTCACTGAAACCCTTATAAGAATAAACCATAACGACTTCCGGTGTTTGAAAGATTTCTCCACTCCCCAAATGCCAACTAAAGTTAAAGGGATTAATACCAATGGAAAGGCGCGTGGTTTCATACTGATCAACCTCAGCCTGTGCTATAAAATTCCCACTATAAACCAGGCTGAACCCGTATACTTCTCCATACTCTTCATTTGTATCTGGCTTTGCCAGGCACATAAAGGGATTATGCTGATGACTGCTGGCCCCACGTCTGCTCTCGATTAGATGACTTCCGGCTGTTAAACGTTTTCTGGATAGATTACATTCATTCGCATGTGCGCCATATAAAGTGAGCAAATCAAATTCGCTTTCCCTAAAATCAACAGAAGCACTCATGGCTTTAAGTATACTCACGGGGTTATCTCCATGATTTATAAACCGGACTGACCGAGTGATCACATTGGATTGCTCGTATGTACTATACGTCAATATCGCCTGAAGCCCCGTTTGATTATCCATAAGGGTAAAATCTATAGAGGTTGCTTCCTCTTCTTCTTCAATGTACGTAGCAGGTAATCCGGTTAATTTTCGTTTCCCCTTATATATGTGAAAATGTTTATATTTTAAATCAGTAACGGCTGAACCATCCGAAAATTGAACTTGATAGGCCGGCGTACGAAAATCAGTGTTGTTTGCTGGATATTCCTGAGGCAACGTATCAAGGGAAAACGTTCTGTCAAACCCTTCTGGTTGTGGAGAGAACAATCGGTACTTAAACTGTAATTGATTGCTTTCATTCACATCCTTGATCCTTTTCCCCCAATATAAATGAGACAGATATGCTTGATGATAAATTTTTATCACATAGCTCATTTCACCAGCTTGCAAATGGAATATTTTCCGTTTAGGACAGTACGACACTCCCATTTTGGTCTCCCTCATGTCTTTTTCTTCTATATATATGTACACGAAAATACCAACTTGCTCATAAATGCGAAAAAAAGAAGCCTTAAAATAAGGCTTCAAAGCGAAATCTTCATCTATTTAAATAATGTCTTCTACCCAAGGGGGCAAGGCAGTCGACAGTTATTCTCAGTTATTATTTCTCCGTTACTGTAACAGATACGGTTTTCTCCACTCCATTTCGATAAAGCTTGATTTTGACCTTATCTCCATTTGCAGCATTAGAATACAAGTATTTTCTGAACTCCCCAAGTGTAGTGACTTCCGCATCATTGATTGCCACTACCACGTCCTTAGCCTCTATACCTGCTTCAGCAGCGGGAGAACCGGTTTCCACCTGAGTTACTAACACTCCACTTGTTATCTCGGAAGGAAGATTCAATTGTTGCTGCAATACATATTGAGGTATTTCGGATATAGATTGCAAGCCTACACCAATATATGGACGTTGTACTTTTCCATCGGCAAGAAGGTCATTGACAATATCTGAAACATCCTTACTTGGAATAGCAAACCCTATTCCCTCAACCTCTTCAGATGATATTTTCATACTGTTGATACCGATAACTTGTCCGTCGGAATTGACAAGCGCTCCGCCACTGTTCCCAGGGTTTATAGCTGCATCCGTTTGGATTGCGTCCATATCCCATTCACCAGCTGATGTGGCAACCGTTACTGTCCGCTGTAATCCGCTGATAATTCCCTGGGTTACGGACCCTGAGAAGTCAAGGCCCAAAGGGTTACCTATTGCCAATACCGGTTCACCAACACTTAGCTTTTCAGAGTCTCCGAATTCAGCTACTTTTGTCACTTTGCTTCCATCAATTTTTAATACAGCCAAGTCTGTTAATGGATCTGTTCCAACCAGTTCAGCCGTTATCCTTGTGCCTTCTGACAAGGACACCTCAATAGTATCTGCATTCTCAATAACATGATTATTGGTCACAATAAATGCATCTTTTCCCGATTTTTTGAAAATAACCCCAGAACCAGTCCCGCTCTCCTGGCTGTTATTGGACTCCTCATTGATTGTTGGTTGGCGGTAGTCATAATAATTAGTTGAGTTTTGTATATTCACAATACCTACAACCGCAGGAGAAACCTCCTCAATCATTTGAATTAGTTCAGAGGTTGTTTTCGTAGAGTCTACAATCTTCAGGCCATCCTCATCATTTACCTTATCATTTGTAGCAATGGCTGTTTTAACAGGTCCATCATCACCTGGCAGTACGCCTGATAAATCAACAAAACCTAAGTAAGAACCTGCTCCAAGTGCCACCATTCCACCAAGAATCGCGGTAATGACTGGTGTCAGCCATCTGGACCTTTTTTTCTTCTCCCTTGTAGATTTACCCTCTGCTTGATCATCAGATGCTTGAAGCGGTTGTACTTCTAAGTGTTCATTATTTTCATCTGTCATATCTTCT
Source organism: Pradoshia sp. Z6_59 (assembly GCF_058267515.1). NCBI lineage: Bacteria > Bacillati > Bacillota > Bacilli > Caryophanales > Bacillaceae > Pradoshia > Pradoshia sp. Z6_59. The sequence goes on along the minus strand of NZ_JBZCPP010000003.1, from coordinate 107,402 downwards.
TCCTTGGCAGAGCTTAATTCATGATATCCACGATATGAAATAAATTCTGTTTCAATATCTTTCTCATTCGGTAATACAGGAATTTGATTTTTATCCTGATTAGCAGTATCTATTGGTTTATCAAAATTATCATAATCACGGCGATTATTGTTTTCCATCCAAATTCCTCTCCTCATTCATTAAACTGTCTATTTAATATATTACGATAATTGTAGAATAATTGCATTTCTGCTCTTCTCACTATCTAATTTACTAACTGTATGTGTCAACAAAATGTCAAAATCTTTTCTCCTCTTAAAAAATTTAAAAGCTGCCTGTTCTTTGGCAGCTTTCTAACATATTGATCTTGTTTTGGGTCTACAGGATGTAGGTCATGAAGACATTGCCACACGACGTGGCGGTCTTAGTCTTCGTTCCTTAAAATAAGGCTCTTCAGCATTATGTATAATCCGGCCTCGCCTCCTAGCTCCTCGAGGTCATAAGGATAGCCACTACGGGAGAAAAGAGCATCTCCCTGCGGACTCTCCTTATGCTTGTCGGAGCTGGACAGTCGCCTCAGCACTAGATGCAATCCGGCTTCAACGGCTAGAAGCTCAGGACATAAGCATAGTCTCTACGGGAGGCCAACACGACGTTGGTCACAAAGACGTTGCCACACGATGTGGCGGTCTTAGTCTTTGTTCCTTAATCCCCTCGAGCCTCTGTCTTATGCTCCTCGCTTCTAGGCAAGCCGTTTCAGCACTATAGTGAACGTTGTACCTTTTTCATTGCTTTTCGTTAATACTAAATCTCCATCCATTGCGTTGGCGAGCATTCTGCTGAATGGGAGGCCTAGTCCTAGACCGCGGATTTTGTATTTTTTATCTTCTCCTCGATAAAAACGTTCAAATATTAAATCCTGCTCGGCAAGCGGTATCCCCGAACCGCTGTCCTGTACATCGATTGCGACATGATCCTCATCATATTTATAAATACGGACCTCTATCGTTCCCTCTCCCTGAATAGCATGCTTGGAATTATTCAAGAGATTAATCATAATTTGCTGCAATCGCAGAGGATCCGCCGATACGATCATATCTTCTTTTGGCTGTTGTACAGTAACCTTTACGAGTTGGTCATCCTGCACAATATCCCATTGGTAAATCATTTCATTAATGACCTCTCCAATTTTTATAGACTCTCTATTAACAGGAATGGCATTGGCCGTAAAGGAGTTGAACTCCAATAAGTCTCCCACCATTTTTTGCATACGAGTCGTTTCCTGTAAGGATATGGCCAGAAACTCTTTTGCTTCTTCCCCTGTGACAACTCCATCATTAACGGCTTGAAGCAAACCGCTAATGGATGTTACAGGCGTTTTCAATTCATGCGTAACACCTGCCAGCAATTCGGCTCGCATAGCTTCCAGCTGCTCTAATTTAATCGCCATTTCCTTAAAGGAATGGACTAAATCATAAACTTCCTGTTCATTTACCTCTTCAATAAGTTCAATATTATAATTTCCTTTTTGAACCTGCTTAGCTGCTTCAGCTACATTCTCAATCGGCTTAACCAGTCTTTTGGATAAAAAGTAAATAGCAACCCATCCGAGCAAGGCCAAACTTAAAATCATAATCAAAAGTAATTTGTATTCCTGATCTACTGCAGTTAACTCATCCTCAGATTGCATAACAACAATCCAACTAATTACCGTATCATTCACAATCATAGGCCGCTTAACCAGATAATAATCTCTGCCACCAATATTGTTTAATTGTTTTACTTCATCCTTACTATTAAGCAGTGCAGTTGAAAATGAAGATACATTAAGGTGATTACTTGAACGATTCTCAATCACTATTTTTCCATTTACATCCACCACATAAATGGACGGATTGCCGCTGACCTCTAATAATTTTTTTCGATTGGCAAAAACCTCTGGATTCTGCTCTGTTTGAATATCAGTTCCAACCGTCTGATCCAGTATTCGCGCTGCTACTTCCTCAGCCAAATATTTATTAATATCCAGGTTCTTATTAAGAGTGGATTGCCTGATAATGATTCCTGTAAGAAATCCTATGACGATAAGTCCAATAAACAGGGTAACCAGATATCGTGTCGTCCAGTATTTCAACAAACTGACACGTTTAGTCGGATGGTTCTTCTTTTTTAGACCTAAGCGCTTAAGAAAATCCATTTGCAGTTTATTATTTTTTTTCATAGACACTTAATTGATACCCCAATCCTCGCAGAGTTTTAATTTCTCCTTCAGATGCAGGCCAGTTTTGCAGAGACTTTCTCAGCCTTTTAATAGACAAATCTACAGCCCGGTCACTGCCGTCGTAATCCATCCCCCATACATGATCAATTAATTGATCTCTCGTAAATAATTGATTAGGATTTTGCGCCAAGAAGATGAGCAGTGAGAGATCGCGCGGTGTTAAGTCAAGCTCTACTCCATTTAATGTGACGTTATGAGCTTTCATATTAATGCACAGCGCGCCAAACTGTTTCTTTTCCTTATCATCAATGACCTGTCCAGATCTTCTCAATACTGCCTGGACACGGGCAACCACTTCGTCTCCAATGAAGGGTTTAGTGATATAGTCGTCAGCTCCATCATTCAAGCCTGCAAGCTTATAATTAATATCACCAAGTGCCGTGAGCATAATAACAGGGCATGCGCTTTTCGTACGAATTTCTTTTAATATATCCCATCCACTCATACCTGGAAGCATAACATCGAGCAAAACAAGATTCGGTTTAAACTCCTCAAATTTAGCGATGGCTTCACCACCTGTAAATACTTGTTCAACTTCGTAGTTTACTTTCTTCAAGTATGCCTTTAAAACCTGGCTGATGGCTTTTTCATCTTCTACAATCATGATTTTTTGCATCTTCCTTACTCACTCCTCGATGATTAAAAGATAGGACAAAAATCCCCGATATAACTCGGAGATTTTCATTAAACAAAATTCACTTATTGGTTCGAATGTTCGCTTATATTATTAACAATCGTTATTTGGCCTTTAGAAAGGCGAATTGTTTGATCTGCAATGTCAGCAATATGCTGATCATGCGTAACGATGAAGACACATTTATTTTCCTCATGTGCCAGCTGCATAAATAACTTAATGATGTCTTGAGCGGTATCCTCATCGAGGTTTCCAGTCGGTTCATCTGCTACAATTAAATCTGATTTACACAAAGGGCTCGTGCAATGGAGACACGTTGCTGCTGACCGCCACTCAGTGTGAGCACCTTTTGTCCAGCCTGCTTTTCATCGATGCCCACTTTTCTAAGCATCTCGAGTGCATACTGTTTTTTGTCCTTAACCTTATTTCCGGTAATCTCCATCGCTGTAGTGACATTTTGTAACGCAGTCATATAGGGCAGTAAATCATAGGATTGGAAGACAATCGAAACATATTTATTTCGAAACGTGGTGTATCCAATTTTTCTTATATCTTTTCCTTCGTATAATACCTGTCCATCCTTAGGAGCATCCAGCGCACTCGCCAAAGCGAGAAGCGTAGTTTTTCCTGAACCGGAAGGACCCACAATTGCATAAAATAATCCTTTATTAAAAGAAACATTAATTTTCTTTACTATATCATGCTGTTTATTATTATGTCTGTACCAATAACTTAAATCCTTAAACTCCAATAATGCGCTCATTTACGGTTCCTACTCAGATAAAACAAGCACACAGATAACCGTGAATACAACTAACTGTAGAATGCTCTTTCCTTTTCTGGCCTCACACTTAAAAATGCCCTTTTTATAAAGTTCATCTTTTTCATCCTTTCTGACAATCTATACCGGGTAAATCCTTTAGAAAATCTTTTCTATAAAAAATCTTACGACCATAATGTGTCGATGAAATGTCAAACAAAATTAAAAATATTTGTGTAGGCGAAACTATTATATTTGTATGAAAAGCTTTACAATTGACGTTAGAAATGTTGATTATGTACAGTTGAAAAGAATATAACTATTAATATAACCGCTTGATACATAGATTTTTTATACTTCATAGACACATAATGATCTAGGCATTTTGAGCGGTTTTAGAGGAGACACTCATGGAAAATAAAAAAATATTGCCCGTCCTATTCCTGGTCATGTTTTTAGTGATGGTTGGCTTCGGGATTATCATTCCGGTCCTTCCATTTTTAGCAGAAGAAGTTGGCGGCACACCTACTCAACTTGGCTTACTAATGGCAGTTTATTCGTTAATGCAATTAATTTTCGCTCCAATTTGGGGGAAAATATCGGATCGAATCGGCAGAAAACCAGTCATGTTAATCGGTATATTTGGTTTGGCCCTATCATTCTTCATCATGGCCATCGCCGACTCATTATGGTTAATGTTTATGGCACGGATCATTGGTGGTATCCTTTCCTCAGCGAATATGCCAACTACGATGGCCTATGTTGCGGATATTACGACTGAAGAAGATCGTGGAAAAGGAATGGGGATTATAGGAGCAGCGACCGGGTTAGGCTTTATCTTCGGACCGGCCATTGGTGGAATTCTTTCAAAATCCAGCTTAAATACGCCTTTCTTAATTGCCGGAATCCTCTCTACTTTGACGTTCTTATTAGTACTTATTGTTCTTAAGGAATCCTTAACATCTGAACAATTAGGAAAACAAAGCTCAGGCAACAAATCGATGTGGATGAATTTTCGCGGTGCTGCTTCTATTCTGTTTGTGCTTCAATGCGTCGTATCTTTGTCTATGGCTGGTCTTGAAGCCACTTTTGCATATTTTGCCGCTAATAAAGCTGGAATTGATACGGTCCAATTAGGGTATATCTTTATGATCATGGGATTTGGCAGCGCGATTGTGCAGGGAGGACTCATTGGAATTATGACGAAGAAATGGGGAGAAGGCCGAGTCATTCAAATCGGGCTAATCGTATCAATCATCGGGTTTATACTAATTCTATTTACCAATAGCTTCTGGACCGCAACAATCTTCATCACCATCTTTGGTTTAGGCAATGGCCTTATTCGTCCAGCTGTCACTGCATTGCTGACAAAGACCACATCAGGAGGACACGGCAGCTCAACCGGACTACTTTCATCCTTTGATTCCCTTGGCAGGATCATAGGCCCTCCACTTGGAGGTCTACTGTATTCATTCGCCGTTGGGCTCCCTTATATTTCAGGAGCTATTCTGACTGTAGGCGCATTATTGCTTTATCAGGTTTACCATGCTCAGGCAAGAAAAGTTCAAGCTTTATAAAATAATAGTATTGAAGCCTCCGATTTTCTCCATCGGAGGCTTTTTTTGTTTTATAAGGACAATCTTACGCGCTATGGGGAGGCGTTGGCTGGTTTTCCCCTCGATTCGGCTGGATTCTCCCTGCTATCCGCCGGATTATTCATCTAATCGGCTGAATTCTGCCTCTTTCCCGCTGGAATGTTGCTGAATCAGCTGGTTCCATTCTATTACTCTCCTTAAAATATCCTAATCATCAGTTTCCTTTCCGCTATTTCACTTGCAATCTAGATTCGGTCTATATTTAGGAGGAATTTTGAGTGAATTATAGAATATAGGTATATCATAACTAACATTTTACAAATGTACGATTCAGGATTGAGAACCTTATAAACCCTGCATATAACCATATACAGATTGAATAATAATACCAGCTTGGCCAGCCATAATTTTTACCCAATTAAAATTAAATCTTGATAAATCTATTCCCCCAAGATTTATCTATTTATGAATGTGAGGAATACTTTTCATGAATAATCCAATTTAATTCCCCCATTGAATCGAATTAATGGATCGAGAAAAATGGGGGATATTTTAAATGAATAAAAATTTCAATTTACTGCTTACAGGTCAATCGCTGGCCAATATAGGTGACATCTTATATACAGTGAGCATAATCAGTCTAATATTTACTTTGACAGGCTCAGCAACTGCGGCTTCCTTTGTACCATTTACGATTACATCCTGTATGTTTATATCCAGTCTATTGACGCCTTTATTATTTGGAAAAGTTAGCTTAAAGTGGTTGATGACCTTTTCACAGATAGGCAAAACCATTTTACTTATGATTTTAGGTATTTTGTTAATAGGAATATCGGAAGCTGATTTTCATTGGTTATTTCTACCTATCGGATTGATTGCATTTCTTGATGGGTGTGCAAATCCAATCAGGCAAACGCTGATTCCCCACTATGTGAACTCCGAACAACTGTTAAAGGCAAATGGAATCAGTGAATCAGTCACCCAGCTTGTCCAAACCATTATGTGGTTTGCAGGAAGTTTATTTTTGGTCATTCTGAGTTATCAACAGTTGATATGGATTGTGGGATGCCTATTTGGTCTAGCGAGTATTTTGCTCTCTTTTTTAGAAAATGTCTCTAGCGAACAACCAATCAATCAGGGTGGACGATTAGTACAGGTTCAAAAAGGCTGGAAAACTGTTTCTACAACGCCAATATTGAGACAGATTATTAAGATAGATATCCTTGAGACAATTGCAGGTACTGTTTGGATTGCAGCGATTGTTTTAGTATTTGTGGACGATGCTTTAAAAAGTGGTGCAGAATGGTGGGGATTTATTAATGGTGCTTACTTCTTCGGTTTAATAGCTGGTAGCATCTATTGTGTAAAATATTCCTCCTTCATTGGAAACAGATTAGGAAATGTTATTCTTTTAAATACGTTCATGACATGCCTGCTCACAGTACTATTTAGCATAACCAGCATTCCTATTATCGCCTTATGTCTATCTCTGTGGATAGGGGTTTTTGGGCAAATAAAAAACATACCCCAGCAAACAATTATTCAATCGAGTGTTTCAAAGGATGAATTATCAACCGTCTATACATCCCTAGGGGCAGCCTCTACTGGTGTTTTTGGCATCTCTTCATTACTCATGGGAGTACTGGCAGATTTAATGGGTGTTAGATTTGTTTTTCTGACCTCAGGCCTGTTACTTGCCTTGAGCAGTATCATAATCTTTAAACACAAACATTTATTTATACAAAATATTACGCAATAACTAATTGACGTGCGGAGTTTCTGGAGGACATCCAGTGCCCGCACTTTTTTTGAAAAAGGATGAAATGGCATGAAATCCATCAAGTACAGATGATTCCTACCGAGATCTATTAAGGGATTAAATTGTTAGCGGGAAGCCATTACTTAATTTATCCAATCTTAATGGCTATTAAGTTAACCAGAAGGATTCATGCTGAAAGAAGGAATATGATTCTTTTTGGAGAATTGAATATACATGAAACTAATTATGGACTTGGGAGACTTCTAATGGAATTTACAATAAGTAAAGATTATTTCAACGAGGCATTATCCGATGTTAGCAGGGCAGTTACTACAAAATCGCTTTTACCAATTCTAACAGGCATAAAGTTGGTCGCTAAGGAGGATTGTTTAATTCTGATTGGCAGTAATTCCAATATTGCAATAGAAAAAATAATTCCTTTAGAAATGAACGGTATCCGGATATTAAACGTAGATGAAACTGGCAGCGCAGTTCTTCCAGCTAAATATTTATGTGAAGTTGTAAAAAAATTATCTGATGATATTCATATAAAGATATCCGGAAATAACGTAGCTGAAATTCAATCTGATGAAGTCATGGTATACCTTAATGGATTTAATCCTGGCAAGTATCCCAATTACCCTTCAATAGAGACAAACCATTTTATACAGATACACAGCTCTGCCTTAATGGAAATCATCAAACAAACTACATTTGCAGTCTCCAAAAGTGAAACAAGACCTGTTCTAACTGGTGTGAATATGTCGTTTAAAGAGAATAAGCTAACCTGTGTGGCAACCAATTCCCATCGACTGGCTTTAAGGAAAGTACCAATAAACTCACAAATTGAAGCTTCTTTCATTGTTCCTGGTGCCAGCCTTACTGAGCTCACAAAACTAATGAATAATGAAAAAGATCTTATACATATTTACATATTAGACAATTATATCGTATTCAAATCGTCGACTACCTCATTATATTCCAGACTTATTGAAGGTAATTTCCCTGGCATCTCTAAACTTATACCAGCCGATTCGAAAACTGTCATGATATTAGATACAGTAAAGTTATTAAAGGGGATAGATCGGGCTCGGCTGTTTGCAAGTGAATGGAAAAATAACAATATATTGATTGAAATGATAGATGGTAAACAAATCAAGATTGCATCAAACGCAACAGACATGGGGAAAATTGAAGAAATAATGGATGTCAATATGGTTCAAGGTGAAATTAATTTAAGTATATCTCTTGATGGAGAATTTCTACTCGATGCTTTAAAAGCCATAAAAGAAAAAGAAGTAAAATTAAGTTTTGGCGGATCCTTAAGACCCGTCTTGATTGAACCAGTTAACAATCCGTCTCATCTTCACCTTATATCCCCTGTACGATCGTATTGATGAATCTATTTCTTTGAAAAAAATAACGGCTGCTTGTACACGGCAGCCGTTATTTTTTATTGAATTCTGTTTTCAACTGCCTGACATACTTCCTCAGCAGTAAGACCATCAGCGTTGATCACTGAAGCTTTCGTTGCTGTATCCTGCATACCCATTACGTTAATATCCAGGCCGGATACAACACAGCAGTCACACCCTTGTGTGTCATTTTCCTGTTTTAATTCGATTACATTATGCCCTTTATCACGTAAAGCTTGTTGAACGTCTGATAAAGATTGCTCCACTCCAATTTTAGCCATAACATCCACCTCCTTCTTCTGTAAATTGTCCATTGATGCAACAATTTATACCAAAAATGCAGAAGGTCAAACAAAATATTGGCATATATGTATTAATATTCCTGATATAGCATTTAGTATTACAATCTTGTTAATATTTGAGCAAAACTATTTACTTATAACCAATTTAATACTATTATTCTATAAAAAGGAAGAAAAGTGGTGTAATAATGAAGTCAACTGGGATTGTTAGAAAAGTCGATGAACTCGGTAGAATTGTACTGCCGATTGAACTTAGAAGAACTCTTGACATTAACATAAAAGATTCTATAGAGATTTTTACGGATGAAGACAAAATTATCCTGCAAAAATATACACCTGGTAAGGCATGTGCCATTACAGGTGAAGTCAGCAATCAGAATATTTCATTAGCCAATGGAAAGATTGTGTTAAGTCAGGAAGGATTACGAATACTACATTCAGAACTAAATCGGATGAGTGAAAGGTAAAAGGCGATTTTTCATCACCTTTTACCTCGAATTCAAGAGACTTTTATACTTACGTTAATATATTTAAATTCTTGAATAATAAATAGGCCTTGATTAGTTTAAGTTGAGGAATAACTGGCCGTGCCAAAAAGGAATAACGTTAATGAAAGATTAAAATCCTTTGAGGCACCGAGTTATTCTAATCCTTTCTGCAGCCTTCCCACTTCTAATGCAGGTAAAATAAAAAGCATGAGTCCAGTACAGTACCGAACTCATGCCCTAAATTATTTGCAAAACAATATGTCATTCAATCATTTATTCTTTCACTAAATCCTCAATTGAATCTATATCCATATAAGCAGGAACAACCAGTCCACTCTTGGCACCTTTTAGATTTGGACCCAGGTCAATTAAATCTTCTTTATACTTATCATAGTAGGCTTTATGAGTCATTGGCAGCCAAGCCGCAACCATGGCATCTGCTTTTTGGTTGGCAATTGATGCATACATCGGTCCGACTTCTACCTGCTTTAGTTCAGGACTATACCCATGCATTTTTAATACTTCACCAATAACATTTGTTGATGCAATCTCTGACTCCCAGGCAACATAGATCAGACTAATACTTTGTCCTTCTCCCTTTTCTGCACCTGTCAGCCATTGATCCACCTTATTTGGATTTTTGTCAATCCATTTAGCAGCTGCCTCTTTTGGTGTCATTCCTTTTTCCATGTCCACCATTACTTCTTCCATATCAGCTGGAGTCCAGTAAAATTGATCTAAGATTTGTTCTGCTCCAGGCAACTCTTCTTTCAAGCCTTTTCGGACCAATGTATTAATATTTTCACTATCACCATATACATTCTTAGGATCATCCAAATATTTCAAATCGTATTTTTGAAACTTCCAATGTGGTGTCCAACCTGTCAGAATAATCGGATCCTGATTATCGTAAGATTTTTGAAGCTCAGCAACCATAGCAGCAGATGATCCTTCTTGTAAAGTCCAGTCTGCTTCCAGTTCATATTTCTTCAACACTTCTTCAGTTGCTGACATAATTCCCGCTCCAGGCTCGATGCCAACGATTTTATAATCTACCTGATTACCTACATAGGAACTATCTTGAGTACCTTTTTCTGCAGACGAAGATATCGCAATATAGGCATATCCTCCAAGAAAGACTAAGATAATGAAACCATAAACCCATTTCTTAGAAATAACTCTTTCATATACTGGGGTTCTGAGGTTTTGCGATACTCTATCCAAAATAATTGCAATGATAACAAGTGCTAATCCAGCTTCGAATCCTTCACCTACTGCTATTTGTGAAACGGCACGGTATACCTCGGCTCCCAATCCAGGCGCACCAACAAGAGATGCCATAACCACCATGGATAAAGAAAGCATAATACTTTGGTTAATTCCGGCCATTATCGTCGAAACAGCTAATGGTAATTGGACCTTTGTGATTTTCTGCCACGTGGTGGAACCAAAGGCTTGTGAAGCTTCTATTAAGTCTCCCGGAACCTCCCTGATCCCTAAATTCGTCATTCGAATCGTCGGTGCAACAGCAAAGATGAAGGAAGCCACGATTCCGGGAACAACTCCAATTCCAAAGAAAAGGATGGCAGGAATCAGATAAACGAAGCCTGGCATTGTTTGCATAAAATCCAGGATTGGCATAATTATTCTCTTTACAACATTGCTTTGTGAAGCCCAAATACCAATCGGAACTCCCACAATTATTGTAATCAGTACAGATGCCAAAACTAATGCCAATGTTTGAATCATAGCATCCCATAATCCTAAATTATCAATCAATAATAATCCTATAAACGTTAATAATGCCATGCCCCAATTATTTGTATATAAAACTAGCAGAGTAACCAGGATAATTAGCAGAATGGAAGGTCCTAAACCCAATACCTCTACACTTGTATCAATAATAGTTTGAATAAATATCGAAATCCAATTAAACAGTGGTCCACATACTTCTGTTACCCATTCTACAAAACGGTCAACTCCAGAAGCTATTGGTAATTTTTCTAGGTTCATTGACTTTCCTCCTTATCTTGGAGTACATCTTTGTTGCCAGCCAATGCTCCAATGACAACACCACGTACAAGAACACCCTTCAATCTGTTAGCTTCATCAACGATTGCTAACGGAATTTGTGCATTTGCCATATCGTCGAGCAAATCAGATAGAATAGTATTTTCCAATGCTGTTGGCACTTCTTTTGTCATGACCTCTTCTATAGGGATTTTCTTAAGTATAGCTTCTCTTGCCTGGTCGGCAGAGAGCGCCCCAAGCAGTATCTGTTTGCGGTCGACGATAAATATACTGGAGTATCCCCTGTCCTTCATAATTTGTAGGGCAACACGAGGACCTCTGTCAATTGTAATACGTTCCGCCCGAGTCATAATCGAAGACGCAGTAAGAACATGTGACAAATCGATTCCTTCAATAAATCGTTCAACATAATCATTGGCAGGATTCATCATGATTTCCTCAGGAGTTCCCACTTGAATTACCTTACCATCACGCATCAAGGCGATCCGGTCACCTATTCTTAAAGCTTCATCCAAATCATGTGTAATAAACACAATTGTTTTTTTGTAATTATCCTGGATTTCCAGCAGCTCATCCTGCATGCTTTTGCGGATAAGAGGATCAAGGGCACTAAACGCCTCATCCATAAGAACAATATCTGTATCACTGGCCAAAGCCCTCGCCAGTCCAACACGCTGTTGCATCCCGCCGCTCAATTGGGATGGATATTGATCTTCATATCCTTTTAGGCCAACTACTTCCAGTGATTCCATTGCCTTCTGTTTTCGTTCCTGTTCAGGTATTTTTTGAATTTCCAATCCATACTCTGTATTCTCCAGGATAGTTTTATGAGGGAATAGGGCGAAGTTTTGAAACACCATACTAATTTTCTTTCTTCTAGTTTCACGCAATTCAGCCGGTGACATGTTGACTATATTCTCATTATCAATCAAAATCTCACCGGATGTCGGGGCAATTAGACGGTTTAACATTCGAATCAACGTGGATTTCCCACTCCCCGATAAACCCATAACAACAAAAATTTCTCCTTCATAGATATCAAGATTGGCATCATTAACCCCAATCGTACATCCTGTCTTCTTTAAGATATCTTTTTTTGAAGAGCCTTGCTTTAATAATTCAAGTGCAGATTGTGGAGACTTTCCAAATACTTTTACAACATTTTTTATACTTATTTTTGGTTGCAAACAACCACTCCTTCTATGTATTTTTTTGAATAAAACCATTTTTCCCTACTTATTACTATATCCTATTTAGTGAAAATTTAAACTTTTTTGCTCTTTTATACTCTTTTACATAAGAATTAACACTAAAAAAGCCCCTCTTTTATGAGGGGCCCGACATTCTATTTATTCAATTTTATTCTTCTTCACCAATTATTTTTACTTCTGTTTCCAGGCTGACGCCAAAATTAGCTTTAACCGTGTCCTGAACATGCTTAATCAGCGCCAGATAGTCAGTAGCAGTAGCATCGCCAGTATTAATGATGAACCCAGCATGCTTTGTAGATACCTGTGCTCCACCAATTTGAGCTCCTTGCAAACCGCTATCCTGAATCAATTTACCCGCAAAATAGCCCGGTGGACGTTTAAAAACACTTCCACAGGAAGGATACTCAAGCGGTTGCTTGGACTCCCTTAAAAAGGTTAACTCATCCATTTTTTCTTTAATTACTTTTACATCTCCAGGTACCGGGGCAAAACGAGCTTCTAAAACGATATAGTTTTGCTTGGCAATCAAACTGCTGCGGTAAGTAAGCTCCATCTCATCTTTCGTTAATGTAAGAAGCTCACCCTTCTCATTTAACACGATAGCTGACTCAATCACCTGTGAAATTTCCCCACCGTAGGCACCAGCATTCATATACACAGCTCCACCGACTGAACCAGGGATTCCGCATGCAAACTCAAGTCCCGTCAGCTTCTGTTCTAGAGCAAAGCGGGATACATCAATAATGGTTGCACCGCTCTGGGCAATAATCTTCCCATCTTCCATATAAATCTTATCTAAATGATTTAGAATCAGGACAATTCCTCTAATTCCACCATCTCTAATGATTAAATTCGATCCATTTCCTAAAATCGTCAACGGAATATCATTCTTATGTGCATAAAGGATCGTATTTTGAACCTCTTCATAGGTTGTAGGCAACACCAGAAAGTCTGCATTCCCACCCGTTTTAGTAAATGTATATTCACGTAAAGGTTCATCCTGTTTAATATGTTCTGCCTGAATAATCTGCTGCAATTCTTCAATTGTTTTTTGTTTATTCATACTCTCAACCTTCTGAATTTATATTTGTCATATCTTATTATATACATGATTCACTCTGGGAAATCACTGCAAATGGTTGGAAATCGCTAAAATCACATTCATGAGTAAAACGATATTCCCGTTAGTGAGATTTCTTATAGAAAACCTCATTGACTATCATACTATAAATATGCCCTATAAAAAAATAGTATATCTATACAAAGATACATCGAGTTAATTAAATGAACCATTTTTCTTTATGTATATGACATCTACCTAAACTAATGTGCAAAAAAGCACCATCCCTCCTTAAGGATGATGCTGAATACACGATCTACGCCCTTTTAATCTCTAATCTTCTGGCAACTAAGGATAAACCATAATTAACCACAAAATACATTAGTGCTACGAGAATCAGGATTGGGTAAATATAATTCCCATTTTGCGCGTAAACGGTTTGTCCATGATGCGTCAATTCAGGCAATGCAATAACTACAGCTAATGATGTATCTTTTAATAATGAAATAAACTGACTGACAATAGGCGGAACCATGTTACGCAAGGCCTGGGGCAAAATAATATGAGTGAGAGTCTGAATATAATTCAAACCCGATGAACGTGCTGCCTCTATGTGACCTTTAGGAACCGAGTTTAGACCGCTTCGAATAATTTCTGAGATCATGGCAGATTCAAAAATCGTTAATGCCATGATGGCCGCAGTCGTTACACTCATATTTAAGGACCAGCCTCTGCTTGGATCCTGTAATCCAAAATAAACAAAGAAAATAATAAGGATTAGTGGCAGATTTCGAATCGTTTCTACTATAACCGCCACAACCTTTGATAACAATGGTATCTTAGCATAACGGATGATTCCTAATATCCCCCCGATAATAAAACTAAGGATAATAGAAATTACAGCAACCTTTAGCGTAACAAGAAATCCATCTACTAAAAATTTAAGATTATCGGGCGTATATGCTCCTGCAAAATCCATGATTACGCCTCCTTACGAGCTTTTTTCCAGGTGTTTTTCTAAATACCCAACACCTAAACTGAGTGGAATGGTTATAACCAGATAGAATAAAGCAACAAAAATATAAACATCAAACACAACAAACGTATTAGAAGAAATCAAATCTGCCTGATACATTAACTCACCACCCGCAATGACAGCCAGAATGGATGAGTTTTTAACTAAATTGATAAATTGATTGCCTAATGGAGGAATTACAACTTTTATAGCCTGAGGCAAGACAATCATTCTCATAGCCTGCCCATAGGTCAAACCTGATGAACGGGCTGCTTCCATTTGCCCTTTGTGAATGGATAGAATCCCTGCTCGAATGGCCTCAGCTATAAAGGCAGCCGTATAAATCGTTAATGCTAAGGAACCTGCTGCAAAGCCCGGCAGTTTTGCCCCATAATAAAAGATAAATGCAATGATCAATAAGGGGATATTTCGTACAAATTCAACATAAGCGGTCCCAATCCAATTTAATGGCTTGAACGGCGCAATTCTCATGACTGCAATAAATGCCCCTAAAAAAAAGCTTCCTACGAGGGCTAATAAACTTATTTGTATCGTCTTTAGAAAACCCTCTATATACATATCCATATTTTCTGCGAGTAAAGAAAAATCCAGCAATTGATTCACTCCTCTTAATCAATCAGGATGAGCATGTTTGCCCATCCTGATTGGAGAAATTATTTATTTTCGATCCATTTATTAAATATCTCATCGTAAGTTCCGTTATCTTTAATTGTTTTTAGAGCTTTATTTAATTCATCCACTAATTCTGTATTTCCTTTTTTAACAGCGATTCCATATGGCTCTTCCGTAAATTGTCCGCCAACTAATTCATACGAAGGATCTTCATCAACCATTCCATACAGGATAGCATCATCCGTTGTTAAAGCATCTCCTTGTCCGGATTTAAGTGCTGTAAAAGCTTCTGCATAGTTTTCATATTGCAGAACTTCTGCATCCGGTGCTTTTTCAGCTATATTGATAGCAGAAGTAGAACCTTTAACAGCAAGAACTTTAGTACCTGCTTTTAAATCATCAATGCTTTTAATTTTGCTTCCCTTTTTGACAAGCAATGATTGACCTGCTTCAAAATAAACATCTGTGAAATCTACTTCTTTTTTACGTTCCTCTGTAATGGTCATAGTGGCAACAACAGCGTCAATCTTTCCATTCTGTAGCAGCGGCACACGCGTTTTAGAAGTCACTTCTACGAACTCTACTTTATTTTCATCCCCGATTACCTCTTTAGCCAGTGCTTTTGCAATGTCTATATCAAAGCCTTCTACTTTACCAGTGCTTGTATTTTTCAATCCAAACAAACGAGTATCATTTTTCACGCCAAATACGATTTTATCTTTATCCTTTATTTTTTCCAGACCGCTTTCAGACGATCCTCCGGTTGTTTCTTCTTTACTGCCGCAGGCTGCCAACATGAATACAGCAATGATTGAGAGTATTGATACCTTCCAAAACTTTTTTAATAACATTCTTTTTCCCCCTTATTAATGATTTAAAATACGGCTTAAGAACGAACGAGCCCTTTCTTCCTGTGGATTCGTAAAGAATTCAGCCGGTGTGGATTCTTCTAAGATTTTTCCTTCATCCATAAAGACAATACGATTAGCAACCTCTTTCGCAAAGCCCATTTCATGCGTGACGACTACCATTGTCATACCTTCCTTCGCCAGCGCTTTCATAACATCCAATACTTCACCAATCATCTCAGGATCGAGAGCGGAGGTTGGTTCATCAAAAAGCATAACTTCCGGATTCATCGCTAATCCTCTTGCAATAGCTACACGTTGTTGCTGCCCGCCGGAAAGCTGGGCAGGATATGCATTTGCCTTATCAGGAATCCCTACTTTTTCAAGATATAGTTTTGCGGTCTTTACAGCTTCCTCTTCAGATTTACCCAACACTTTCATAGGAGCCAATGTTATATTTTGAAGAACTGTTTTATGAGGATATAAATAAAAATGCTGAAATACCATACCGATATCACGACGAAGTTCGTTGATATTTGTCTTTTTATCCGTCACCGAAATACCATTTACTTTTAAAGTACCGCTATTAATCGCTTCGAGACGATTAATACATCTGAGCATCGTACTTTTACCTGATCCCGAAGGACCAATTACGACTACTACTTCTCCCTTTTCAATTTCTAGATTTATATCTTTTAGAACATGAAAATCACCAAAATACTTATTTACATGATCAAAGACAATCAAAATACTTCCCCCCTGCTGATATTTGCGGCAATATTTTATATTTTCTGATATTATATGGACTACTTAGAATTATATGTATATAAAGTTTGTCCGTCAATAAAATTAAAACAGCGATTTCCGTTTTTGGGATAATTTTACTGAGAAAAGGTCTATAAAATAACCTCCTATTATCATTGAAATATACTATTTTATTATCTGAAAATATGTTTAAGTACGTAGTGGTTTAATCATTCTAATAGAATTTATTGAAGTAGCAAATTCATCTCGTCTGGATGTAAAACTTGCTGTACTAAGAAGTATCATACTCTGAGGTAATAGAAATGTAGATCTAAAGATGTTTAAAAGGAATATTTCCTCCGATAAATGAAAAAGCAAAATAGGAACATGTTACTACATTTGTTCAATCCTATTTTACCTATATTTCATCATATAATTTAGATTTTACTGGTATTTTATAACATTATCAATCATATTTTTTAAAAATTAAAACATATTCTACTTAAACCAGCCTTTTTCTTTAAATCGAGAGATAGCTTCTATTCGATTATTGACGTCCAGTTTATCAAGTATGACAGAGATATAGTTTCGAACCGTCCCTGTTGTTATAAATAGTTGATTGGCAATTTCCTTCGTATTTTTCCCATCTGCAATTAAGCCCAAAACCTGTTGCTCACGTTCCGTGAGAGGGTTTTCCTCTTCATATATCATGTCAACCAGTTCTGGTGCATAAATACGTCGTCCATCTATAATAACCCTGATAGAGTTGGCCAGTTCTTCACTCGGACTGTCCTTTAACAGATACCCGCGTACATCCGCTTTTCGTGCCCTTTCAAAATAGCCTGACCTCGCAAAGGTTGTAAGTATAATTACTTTGCATGCGCTTCCTTTTAATTCTTCTGCGACATCGAGTCCACTTTTACCAGGCATTTCTATATCCATCACACAAACATCCGGCTTATGCTGTTTGATCATAGATATAGCTTCCTCTCCATTTTTCGCTTTACCAACCACCGTCATATCTGGTTCTAAATCTAACAATGCGCCTAGTGCACCAAGCAGCATTCTTTGATCTTCAGCTATTACGATTTTAATCATGCCATTACCTCCTGTTGAACGTTCCGCTCTATCAGTGGAATTTTAAAAATTAACTCTGTTCCTGAATTAACGCGAATATCAAGGCTTCCATTCACAAATTCAAGCCGCTCCCTCATTCCCTTTAAGCCATTCCCTTTACCCATTTCTTTTTCAACAATTCCTGTTCCATTATCCTGAATAATCATTGTTATTTCTGTATGCGTTTTTTTTATATCTAGTCTGCATTCATTGGCCCTGCTATGCTTCACGATATTAGTGATAGCTTCCTTTAAACACATGCTCAATACATTTTCCACAAGCAGCGGAATCTTCTGGATACTCTCTTCTCCTTCAACATAAAATTCCATTTGAGCAGCTCTCAGTATTTGCTTGATACGGATCAATTCATCCTCCATTTTGGTGCCTCTCATATCAGCTACAATTTCACGCACTTCTTTTAATGCTGTTCTTGCAGTCACTTGAATATCTTTCAATTCATTCTTTGCCTGCTCCGGATTTATTTGTACCAGCTTACCGGCCAAATCACTTTTCAGTCCGATCAACGAGAGTTTCTGACCAAGAATATCATGTAAGTCCCTTGCAATTCGCTGGCGTTCCTGAAGCTTAACTAAATCTGATATTTGTTTGTGAGCATCTTTCAGCTCAGCCTCCAGCCTTTCTCTTTTGTGAATATTATAGGAGCTCAGCGGCAGTAAAATGACACCAATTACACATATTAAAATAAAAGGAAATTGTGAAAAGAAGAGTGGATTCTGAGTAATGAATCCCCAATTAACCGTAATCACTGTGCCTCCAACATGAATACCATATAAAATAAAGAAACCTACCTTATTCTCAACAGTTCCAATATAATAAGCCAGAAAGAGTGAAAAATAAACAAATCCAAAAATTAATGACATAGCTATACAAATTGCCATTTGGATTCCTACCCAGAAATAAATAAATCCACCTTTTGAATTAGCTGAAATACGATTACTTATAAAAAATGACAGAATAAGAATGATTCCTAACACAATCATAAAAATGGATTTTGCATGAAAAATAAAATAGAAAGGGAGGATACTAAATACGAGCCAAATATATAGATTCAGTCCTTTATTAGTTGGGAATAACTGATTCAAAGCATTCAATTGTTGTCTCCCCCTTCATTAATTTTACTCCAGCATATACCAGTAAATAAAAAAAATACAGTAAATATACTGTATTTTTTTGTAACATCTAAATTATGACTTTGCCTTACCAGCACGACCATTTATGTCTTTAAAACTCACAAAGCCTTTACCTTTTTCATCCCATAGACGAAAACGGATTGCCTTTAAACTAGAAGATATCGTAATGGTTGTAGCTTGCTGCAAAGGAGCAGTCTCATTATGGACTTTTTCAAGATGATAATTTGGTACTCTTGGACTTAAATGATGAACATGATGAAAACCTATATTCCCTGTTACCCATTGAAGAACTCTTGGAAGCTTATAATAAGAGCTTCCGTCGATTGCCGCTTTTACATAGTCCCAATCTTTTTCTTCCTCAAAATATGAATCTTCAAATTGATGCTGTACATAAAATAACCAGATTCCCAGAGCACCTGCAATAAACAAGATCGGCAATTGAATTAATAAAAATTCCTTCCATCCGATTAGCAAGCACATAGACGCATAAATGACGACGATAGATAGATTGGTAATGTACGTGTTTATGCGTTCTTTTCTTCTGGCACCTTTACGATTGAAACGATTTGTAACTAAAAATAAATAGATTGGACCTAACCCAAACATGACAATTGGATTCCGATATAGTCGATATATTAACTTTTCCTTAAACGAGGCCATCTTGTATTCCTCGACAGTCATGATCCAAATATCTCCGGTTCCACGCTTATTCAAATTACTGCTTGTCGCATGGTGAATGGAATGACTTCTTTTCCATTGTTCATATGGAAACATAGTAATAACTCCAGTTATCGTCCCTAAAATGTCGTTCCATTTCCTGTTTTTAAAGAAGGATTGATGGCAGCAATCATGGAAGATAATAAACAATCTAATAACAAAACCGGATGTAAGTACCGCAAAAAACAATGTCAGCCAATACGAAATCTCCAGGCTTTGATAGGCAGCAAACCAAAGAAATAAAAATGGAATAAATGTATTTAGAATTTGTTTTACGCTTGATTTTGTATTCGCCTTTTCATAGGGAGCAATTTGTTTTCTTAAGGATATATTCTTCTCCTTGGACATTTAATTCACCTCTATAACAATATTTATTCTTAATGTTATAGAATAGTTCAACTCCAAACTAGTCATAAACGTCAATAGGTGAACATGACATATGTCATATACAAACATTTTAGAATAAACTGAATAATTCATTTGCAAATCATACAAAATTAAACTATAGTTAATGTAATCACTTACACAAAGGAGGAATGTATTATGGAAACTCAAATCATAAACATCGTTTCTGTCAATTTCATATCACAGCCCTCTGGTAAGGATGCATAAAATTCCTTTTATTTTAACATGATTGAATTTGCATATTTCCATGGGCTGTGTGCGGTCCATGGTTTTTTATTTGTCTGATCTGTCTATAACACAGAACCGACATGAAGGAGACCAACGTATTTTTTGGTCTCCTTTTTATTTTGCAATCAAAACAATCATTTGGAGGAATTTAAATTGAATTTAAAACAATTAGGCTGGAATCAACACTTTGAAGAAGCTTTCAAACAATATAGCAATAAAGAATACACAGTAGGCCGTGTAGCTTTAGAGCATAAAGGCATGTATCGTGTTTTCTCAGCAGATGGTAATCTTTTAGCTGAAGTTACAGGCAAAATGCGTCATGAAGCAAAGGAAAGCTCAGATTTTCCTGCAGTCGGTGATTGGGTTGCCATCACTTCCCGAAAAGAGGAGCAAAAAGCAACCATCCACGCCGTATTACCAAGAAAAAGTAAATTCTCAAGAAAGAAGGCTGGAGTGACTACTGAAGAGCAACTTGTCGCAGCCAATATCGATACCATTTTCTTAGTCAATGCACTTAATACCGATTTTAATATGCGCAGGCTGGAACGTTACTTATTAATGGCTTGGGAAAGCGGAGCAAATCCTGTCATTATTTTAAGCAAATCTGATTTATGTGATGATGTTGATCAAAAAATCAGAGAAGTAGAGGCAGTCGCATTAGGTGTACCCATTCATCCTATCAGTGCGGAAAATAGGATGGGTTTAGAGCAATTAGACCCTTATATCCAAGAAGGTAAGACGGTTGCTTTACTTGGTTCATCTGGTACCGGTAAATCAACATTAACAAATGTCCTTTATGGCGAAAGCATCCTGGAGGTTAAATCCATTCGGGAAGATGACGATAAAGGAAGACACACAACTACACACCGAGAACTAGTTATCCTTAATGGAGGAGGTATCATAATTGATACTCCTGGAATGAGGGAATTACAATTATGGGAAGCCGACGAGGGAATCAGTCATAGTTTCACTGATATAGAAGAATTAGCCGCACAATGTAAATTTACAGATTGTAAACACAAAACCGAACCAAGTTGCGCAGTACAGGAGGCACTATCCAATAAAACGCTGAGTAAAGAACGATTTGCCAGCTACCTAAAACTCCAACGCGAACTCGCCTACCTAAACCGAAAAGAAAACCAACGCGCCGCACTAGCGGAAAAAGCTAAATGGAAGAAGATAAAAAGATGAAGGGCCTTGCTCAGCTCCGACAAGCATAAGAGGAGTCACGTAGGGAGGCGCTCTTCCCTCCCGTAGTGGCTACACTTATGTCTCGAGGAGCTAGGCCCTGAATCTGGATTAAACAAAAGGCTGAAGGGCCTTGCTCAGGAGCGAGGAGCATAAGACAAAGGCATGAAGGGGATGGGTCTCCCCCGCAGTGCCTTTGCTTATGTCCCGAGCTCCTAGGCCCTGAAGCTGGATTAAAACAAAAGGCTGAAACGACTGGGTTAAGGATCGAAGACTAAATTCGCCACGTCCTGTGGCAACGTCTTCGTGACCTACATCCTGTAGGCCCGCGACAAGCATAAGACAAATACTCGAAGGGAGGGTTCTTCTCCCGCAGAGTATTTGCTTATGACTCGAGCTCCTAGGAGTTGAAGCTGGATTAAGCAAAAAGCCGAAACAACTGGATTATGGTACGAAGACTAAGTTTGCCGCATCCATGGCCCAAAGTACGCAAAATACTGCGTGCTTTTTCTTTTGTGTCCATCTATCTTTCCTGGCAAACTGAGTGAACTGCCCACTCAAATCAAACCTCTCTTATACAAACCCTCTTACATAAAAAAATTACAAAAATCTCCTCTCAGTGCAGAATATTCAATCATTTAACCAAAATATGTTAAAATCATCTTGATAAAATGATTATCCGTAAAAAGCTGAGACGACTGTTCAGGAGCGACAAGCATAAGACAAATACTCGAAGGGAATGGGTTAAAGAACAAAGACTAAAAACGCCACATCGTGTGGCAACGTCTTTGTGACCAACATCCTGTTGGCCTCCGTAGAGTATTTGCTTATGACTCGAGCTCCTAGGAGCCGAAGCTGGATTAAGGAAAAAGCTGAGACGGCTTGCCCAGAAGCGAGGAGCATAAGACAGGAGCTCGGAGGGAGGTGTCTTTCCCTCCTGTAGAGTTCATGCTTATGTCCTGAGCTTCTAGCCGTCGAAGCTAGATTAAAACGTATTTATAAGATAAAAGGCGGGCCTTTGTACAGAAAGAGGAGATTTAAATGAATAGTCCTATAGGAAGAAAAAAGCGGACAGAAAAATTATTAAAAGAGATGGGAATCCCAATAAATACACACTTACATACATTAGAAAGTGCAAATAGACTGCGCTTTAAAGAGATTGAACAGGTGATTGACCGAATTATTACCATCACTATAGTATCGGCTAAAGGCAGTGGTGCACCCGATGAAACGATTGACGAATTTTTAGAGAGTTACAATGCGAAAGAATTATTTTCTCCTGAGGAAAAAGAGTTTATTGAGAACGAAGAACCTGACCAGGACGAATATAACACCTACTCCTGGAAAATTGAATGTAACTCTGCCCTTTTATGGGCCATCAATCTGATACCCGATCTTCCATTCCCACATACTTTATCCGATGTAGAAACACTTTATGACCTTGTATTGCATTCTACTAAGGAAGAGCTATTGGAACGGGCTGCCTATCGAGACAAAAATGAAATACTGGATGCACTCGATCTTTTGTACAGACTTCATTGGGCTATTGCCGAAACTCGTATGAATAATAAAGAATTTCCAATTGAAATTAGTCCCGGTGTTGTTTACGAGAGAAGATATGCTCTAAATTGGATGATTAATATCTTGGATGAGGAATGGGACGATATATCAATGGATACAATCTAATCCTTAACTATATTCGATTAATTCAGATGGGGATTCCATGGCTTGCAGTTCGTCACTACTTGTTACGAACTTACCATATCCCCTCCATTTGGATGGAGGATTTGCCCCGACATATAGCTCGAATCATCTGATGCTAAAAATACATAGCTGGGGGCAATTTCAAATGGTTGGCCTGCTCGCTTCATCGGTACCTCAGGAGTTAATGTTCCAAAAGTCTTTACCTCTTCGGCTGAAAATGAGGACGGAATCAGTGGTGTCCAAATTGGTCCTGGAGCTACACCATTTACCCGAATCCCCTTTTTTATTAAAGAAAGAGAAAGCGAACGTGTAAATGTAACAACCGCACCCTTCGTTGCTGAATAATCCAATAGTTTAGGATGACCATTATATGCTGTGACGGAAGCCGTATTGATAATAGAAGACCCACGCTGGAGATGTGGCAGGACAGCCTTCACCATGAAAAAATAGGAATAAATATTCGTACGAAATGTTAAATCAAGTTGTTCCTCCGTAATATCCTCAATCCGTTTTTGAACAAACTGTACAGCATGATTATTTACCAAAATATCGATCTTTCCAAATTCGTCCAAACATTGACGAACGGCAGCCACTGACATATCCTCATGTATAAGATTTCCACATATAAGCAGGCATTTAACCCCCAGCTTCTCAATCCTTTCTTTTGTTTCCTCGGCATCTTCATGCTCATACAAATATACAATAGCAATATTCGCGCCCTCTTTCGCAAAGGCATAGGCGACCGCTCTGCCAATACCTGAATCTCCGCCTGTAATAAGAGCAGTCTTCCTCACCAGCTTTCCGCTCCCTTTGTAATATGGATTTTCAGATATAGGTCTGGGGGTCATTACATATTCCAAGCCCGGATGCTGGTTTTGATGTTGAGGAGGAAAAGCAATTGGCACATCCTTACAATACCTTTCCTTCCTTAAATGCTTATAGTATGGATACATATAATTCAGACCTCCCGAATTTTAGCCTCCCTACTATGCGTATAGCAGAAAAGCGTCCCATATGCGCCCTTAGGTTATATATTTATTAAAATAGATCATCAGGAGACGGGAGAATTCCTATAATTCCTTTAGCACATAAAAAGACACCCATTCTGGGCGCCCTTCATTTAAGTACTTTTTACGTTTTGGATGATAAATCCACTTTTTGGATAGGTTGGAATTCTGGTCTTACTGATTGTTAAGTCCTGTTCGGGTACTTCATAATCAATATCTTTTACTAGAAAATCAACAGTTGTTTGCAAAATCTTGACGGTCGCCCATTCCCCTGCACAACGGTGTCCCTTATCATAATCTCCTCCGCCTTGCGGAATAAAGGCAAATGGACTGTCCTTCCATTCTCTAAATCGCTCAACCTTAAATGTATCTGGATCATCCCAAAGATCAGGATGATGATTGGTTCCATATAGATCCAAAAGAACCAATGTTCCTTTTTTGAACGGATATTCATTCCAATAAAAGTCTTTGCGGATTCTGGCTCCTAAAAATGGTGCAAAAGGATAATAGCGACGTACTTCTTGTACAAACATTTTATTGTACACTTCATTATTGGTTTTCAATAATTTACGTACCTCCGGATAATCATGCATCGCTATAGCACAGAATACAACAAAATAACAATTAGCCACCACAGGTCGAATGATATTAATTAATTCGACCGCAGCCAATTCCGGTTCCAGCAATTCACCATTCAAATCACGATGATTAGCTATAATCGATAAAGCAGTACCTGGCTCAGCGCTTAGCTTCCCATCCCGTACTTGTCCAATAATATCAGCAACCCACTTATCTGAATCTCTTCTTGCCCATCTGCCTTTTTGGTATCTTGGACCCACTCCACCAATAGAATCGACTAAATTAAACATTTCTTCTGCTCTCTTTTTTACTTCCTTTTCTTTTATCGGAACCCCAGCCCACTCACAGGCGATCCTGTAGAGAACTTGTTTAGCCTCTTCCATTAAAATCACTTTTTTACTCTTTTCCCATATTGGGATAACCGACATCCATTGCTTTTTTGTGATTTCCTGGAGTTTGTCCAAACTTTGGTGTGTCATTATCGACATGAACATTCCTTTACGATGTCGGTGTTCTTCTTCATCCAGCGTTTGTACACCATTTTTACCAAAAAGAGATTTCTGAATTCTCATTGGAATTGCCGGTTTACGAATAAATCGATCTTCGTCATAAAAAGCTCTTCCAGCTTCCTCTCCTGACATGCAAATAACCTTCTGTCCCAGAAGGCGAGTCTGAAATATGTCTGAATTGAATTGTTTTCGCCTGTTAGAAATAAATTCATACCCTTCTGATAATAGGGTGAGGGTGTTATCAACGGTTTTTTCGCGAGGAATTTCTTTTATACCTTTCATATCAACAGCTCCTCATATATAGTCCATAATAAAACAGGATACCCCTCAGAACAGTATATAAACATAATATTCATGCAAGTCCTATCCGGTTCTTTATCAACTAACTACCTTAATAGAAATAAGACTTACGTATCCGTAAGTCTCTAATCATCTTTCAATATATACATGCTCAGAAAGTTCAAGTTTTAAATGTTTCGGTATAGGTTCTGTTTTCTGAGTCTCCAAATTAAAATTAACATATACTGCTGTCCCTTTGGCACAAACCTGACCATTCTGGTGAATCTCCTCATACAGCTCCAAGCTTGTATTCCCAATGCGTTTAACCCATGTGTAAACATCGACATTTGTACCGAAATATATTTGTCTACTATAATCTATATTCATATTTAGAATAATCATTTTCCAGTTCTGAAATGAGTGATCAGGAGTAAACAGTTTAAAAATCGGGTTCCTTGCTGCTTCAAACCAAATGGGAATCGTCGTATTATTAACATGGCCAATGCCATCTGTTTCAGAAACTCTCGGTTCGATTGTTTTCTTATACATACCGGCCTCCTGTCCTCCTACTCAAAGGCACTCCTTTATAGGCATGCTGATAAATGTTCAATATATCAGCCTTATTTAAAGGCAGCGGACTTCTGGCCAGCAGTCTTGTCTGTTTGTTCGCATCATCGGTCAATCCTACCAACGAAGCTTCCTTCACACCATATTCCTTCAATGTGACAGGCAATCCAACGTCCTCTATCAATTGATGAAACACCTCGAATGGCGACTGCTTTTCATCTCCCAGTATCGTTACTAGCTGATTCATTTTGTCCTGGCAATTTTCCTTTATATAGTCCATTACATAAGGCAGCAATACAGCGTTCGATTCCCCATGGGGCAGTTTGTATTGGCTTCCCAGTGGATACGCAAGTGCATGGACACCGGCTACACCTGCATTGTAAAAGGCCAAGCCAGCCAGATAACTCCCATGGCTCATTGCTGATCTTGCTTCCAGATTATCACCATTTTTTACAGCCCTGCGGATTGCCCCTCCAATAAGCTTAATGGCTTGAAGAGCAATTCCATCCGTCACATCATTCGCTTGGACTGAAAGATATGATTCTACTGCATGTGTCAAAGCATCCACACCGGTAGCAGCCGTAATTCGTCTTGGCACAGAAACCGTCAGCTTTGGATCGACAATTGCCAGATCAGACAACAAATACTTATGGGTAATGACATCTTTTGTTCCTTCAAGCGATAGCACGGCAATGTCCGTCACTTCACTTCCAGTCCCCGAGGTGGTCGGGATTAATATTTTTGGTTTCCCTTTATGGAGGATGGATTTTTCCCCATTTAAATTTAAGTAGTCGGCAACATCCCCTTCATTGTCAGATATGACCGCGGCCAGCTTAGCTAAATCCAATACCGATCCTCCGCCAATACCAACAATACAATCAAAATCTTCTCCTCTTGCAAACTCAACCAATCGTTGAGCACAAGCAAGCGTCGGCTCTGGCTCCACATCCGTGTAAATTTCAACTTTGTATTTTGATTGTAATGGAGTCACATAAGGTGTAAGCAATCCAATATCAAGTAATAATTGGTCAGTGATCAGCAGGATTTTATTAGTTTTCATAGATTGCAAACCTTCATCCAGTCTCTCCATTGAACCCCAGCCAATAAAAGTTTCCCCCGGAAACTTAATAGTAGACAACGCCATGACAACCTCCTTTTATCTATTAATAACTCATTTCTGAGAATCTAATGACTTCTTTTACATACTTCGTTATAAACGATCTATTTCCTGTTATTTTTTCCAACAATGACACCACTTTCTTCTAATTTAATATAAATTTTACATCTATTAGCTATTTTAATATGATAGAAGTAACTACATTCCCATCGATAAAAAAATAATGAGCCAAGGGTTTCAGGAGGTGAAGATACATGAAAATCAAGAAAGTCCTTAATAATAATGCCGCGATTGTCATGGATGAAAATCAGGAAAAAATCGCGCTTGGTCCTGGAATTGCATTTAATAAAGGGAAGAACGATATCATCAACAGGAATAAAATCGATAAATTGTTTGTTATCAAAAACAGTGACCATTTTGATCAGCTTTTACCCCAAATCCCCAATGAGCATATGATTCTAACACAGGAAATTATTCAGTATGCTGAGGATTGCCTTCACGTAAAATTAAATCCCCATATCTTTATTGCTCTCGCAGATCATCTTACGTTTGCGATTGAACGCCATGAAGATGGTATATTTATAAAAAATAAACTTATCCCCGAGATAAGAGTTTTATATAAAAAGGAGTTTGACATAGGCATTTGGGCAATCAATCATGTTAAGGAGAAAATAGGTATACAAATGCCCATAGATGAAGCTGCCTTTATCGCACTCCATCTGCATACGGCATCTATTCCATCTGGAAATTTGCAAGTTTCCTTACGTCAAACTTCTATTATTAATGAAATTGTTCAGATGATCCGGGACTATTTTTCTATCAGCTTAGATGAAACTGGACTTTCCTACGAGCGCTTAATAACTCATTTCCGCTATACCCTGTATAGAATCGATGAAAATCCTGAGCGAACAACAATGGATGAAGAGATGCTGCTCATGATAAGCAATAAGTTTCCTTCCTCCTATCATTGTGCTAAAACAATCGCAGAACATCTTTCTACACAGCATGGCATACATCTTCCTTCTGAGGAAATTGGGTATATTACCATTCATATTGAGAGATTGCAAGGCAGAAAGGGATGAATTTGTTATTCATGCTGATAGCTTAGACCCCTTCTCTCCCATGAATGAGCTTGTAATAATAAAAAAGCTCTTTCCATATTGACTGGAAGGAGCTTTCGCTTGAGTTACTTTAAATTATAGGCTGTTTTTAGATGCCTTCAAAAGATGAAGCAAAGGTGCCAATTTAATAGTAACCATTTGAAATTCTATAATTGTATCTTTCATTAAAGACGATAATGAACTAGTTCTTCACTATTTTTTTTAATTCATCAGCAACAAATTGAACATTTGTACCGACGATAACCTGCAGACTTTCCCTTCCGGTTATCTTAATACCAGGTACACCAGTCGATTTAATTTTATTTTGATCAACCGCATCCATGTTTTTGACTTCCAATCTAAGGCGAGTTGCACAATTATCAACAGAAACGATATTTTCTTTACCGCCCAATCCTGTATAAATCTCAGCAGCTAAACTGGCATATTTATTTTCAATAGAGGCCGCTGCAGCTTTCATCCCATTTGCCTCATTCTCCAATTCTTCTCCTCTTCCAGGGGTATTAAGATTAAATTTCACAATAATGAATCGGAACAAGAAATAATAAATGACTGCAAAAATTAATCCCTGGACAATCAGCATATAAGGCTGATTAGCGAGCGGTAATTGGAAACTTAGGAGAAAGTCTATCAATCCAGCACTGAATCCAAACCCCGCTGTCCAATGAAAAGTGGCGGCAACCGCCAGCGAAATTCCTGTCAATACAGCATGGACTAAGTATAATAATGGAGCTGCAAACATAAAAGCAAACTCAAGAGGTTCCGTCACACCTGTAAAAAATGCAGCAAAGCCTGCAGCAAGCATTAAGGAAGCAATCTGTTTCTTATGTTTTGTTTTCGCCGTATGGTACATAGCCAGTCCAGCAGCAGGTAACCCAAACATCATTACCGGGAAGAATCCGGCCTGATACATTCCAGTTACACCTTTCACACCTTCACCTTTCCAGAAGTTACTGATATCATTGATGCCCGCAACATCAAACCAGAATACTTGGTTTAACGCATGGTGTAAACCGGTTGGTATTAGTAATCGATTAAAGAATCCGTAAAGACCGGCACCTACGGCTCCCAATTTAGAGATACCTTCACCAAATGAAATCAGGGCTGTATAAACAGGAGGCCATACAAATAGTAGAACGAGAGAGACAACCAGCATAGTTAAGGCTGTCATAATCGGTACCAAACGTTTACCACTAAAGAAAGCCAATGCATCCGGAAGCTTGACATGGCTGAATCTGTTATACATGGAAGATGCTATAATACCTGATATGATTCCGACAAATGCATTTTTGATTTTATCAAAGCCTGGAGCTACATTTTCTACCTCAATCCCCTTTAACATCGCAACCGTCTCGGGTGCCAGCAAGGTTGTTACAACCAAAAAGGCGACTAAGCCACTTAAAGCAGCTGAACCATCCCGATCCTTTGACATTCCAAGCGCAACACCGACTGCAAACAGGATTGCAATATTGTCAATAATTGATGATCCGGCTTTGATTAAGAAGGCTGCCACAGGACTTTCAGCACCCCAGCCACCCGGGTCAATCCAATAACCAAGTCCCATCAAAATAGCAGCAGCAGGCAAAACTGCGACAGGCAACATTAACGAGCCGCCCAGCCTTTGTATATACTTCTTCACTTTACTCCCTCCGCTTCTTTTAATTAGTGAGCTAGACTACGCTTTCAAGCCATACATTTGACCAGATTTTGAAAACGTTTTCAAAATAATGCACTTTCCTAAAGTTCTCATCACCTCCTTTCATGTATAATAAAAAATAGTTTTAGATTGTCATAATAACCGTTTCACCTTGTGTACACGTTCCCTTACTGCCGTAGGTAATTTCCTTATCGCTATTCATCACTATAATTGGAGTAACCGTACTTTCAACTCGCTCCCCTAAATACGCCCAATCCACCTCTATCAACAATTGTCCAGCTCTCACCTGTTCTCCTTCTATAACGGAAGGCTGAAATCCTTCTCCATTTAAGGCAACGGTTTCAAGACCAATATGAATTAAGACCTCAATACCAGATTTACTGCGGATCGCAATGGCATGTTTGGTTGGAGCAATCATGATAACCTCTCCATTAAAAGGCGCATATACATCGCCGCCTGAAGGCTGAATTGCAATACCTTCTCCCATCATTTTTTGGCTGAATACTGGATCAGGAACCTCTTCAATTGAAATAACCGTACCATTTAATGGTGCCATCAAATTATTCTCTTTCTTCTTAAAAAAATTAAATGCCATTCTTAATTGCTCCTCTCTGTCTATAGATATGATTTGTATTTAGAAATTAATCTTCAAACTGTCCTATTGAACAAAAAAGGCATGGCGGAATTAGAAATAGGTTATTTCTAACCTATTACTTTACCACCATGCCTGAAGAGTATCAGTTACATGTGAGACAGATAATATTTCTATTTCCATAGTATCATTTTCCCCATGTAAATTACAGGGAAATTTGTATACCCTTACAATCTTTTTATATTTACACTAGTCTTATACCATTCATGAAATTCCACAACGACTTCCTTCGGTACATCAGGTAAAGAGGTAATCACAACCGGCTTGGAGCGATTGGTGAATTCCAGTGTAGCCACGTTAAATTTACGCTGCAGCCATGAATATTTACTCACGGTTTTCTGGATATTCTTACGTTTGGTTAAAAAGGTTTCTGTAATTAAACCGCCATTTCGTACCTGGATGAATGCATCTTTTTGCAAATAGCTTGTAAATTTATAATTAAGGAAGCGGAGAATCAGCTCAATTACGAATACACCTATTGCCAACCAAATCCAGTCTTTCTTGAAAAAAAAGAGACCGATTAAAGCAGCAATCGTCCAGTAATATGGGCGAATGAGCCTTAGCCATAATACATGCTTCGGTAAATGATTCATCTCTTCTTCAATATGATAATCTGGCAATAATTCATTCGTTAATGAATAGGCTTCATGCTTTGGCAGAAATGGGTAAAGTGAACTAATCTCCTCTTCACTACTCTCTGTTTGGCCGGCACTTACTACCTTGACCTCGGCCATTCCCAGAAGACGCTTGATTAAAGACTGTTTAATCGTGATTGCCTGAACCCTGCTTTTTTGAATGGAAAAAGTGTTTCTGTTTAACACTCCTTTAGAAATATAAATCCTTTGATTATCACCGGCTATTTCATAATTTCCATACTTGAGGACAGTTTGGATATATCCTATTCCAAAAGAAAGAAGAAGCGCAATTACAATCAACGGAACCAATAAACCTAAGTGATTCATAAAGTAGGTAAACACTGCTTTAGTGGATTCCTCTACATTAAAAAAATCATCAATATTTGAGTAAACAGCTGCCAGAAGCGGGAAAATAGCTAGAAAACTGAATGATGTCAGTGCAGCTTTTAAGTTATCTTTTTGAGTCGAGCGGAAGTAGATCTGCTTTTCAATGACTTCTTCTTCTTTTGCTTCATCTAACCGATTGGAATTCTTCCTGTATACTAAATCAAGGATGCGATCCGCTTCCTCTGAACTAACAGCCTCAAAGATTAGAGTCGATTCGTCATCCGTAGTCCCGGTTTCAAGTTTAATCGTTGTTAGCCCAAGCAGCTTATGGATAAAGTTTGTTTGAATATGATGGTCCTGAATTCGCTCATAGGTTGTTGTACGCAGCTTTTTAACAAACACCCCTTCATGAAGAACGATCGCTTCTTCGTTCAATTCATAGGTATTTGAATACCATTTTAAAGGAATGTATATAAGGGCCCAAGCAACAACAGCCCAAAATGCATATCGCGCCCATACAACCCAACCGGTCTCTGTACCAGCATTTAAAATAAATAAAAAGATGATAATAAATAAAAGACTTTTAATAAATGAAACAATTTCTATAAGAATCCAGGCAGGATGTTGTCTTTTCTTAGATTGATTCATAGCTTCTGCTCCATCCCTATTTCATCAAGGTCTTTCACCTTCGCGAAAATTGCAATTTGCTCCCGTAAAGCGATCGCTTGTTCAGAAGGTATGGCTGGAATCGTATGATTTGTAGTTGTCGTTCCTATTTCAACATCATAAAGCTGATACTTTCGTAAGAAAGGGCCTTGATGTGTCGATACATATTCTACTTTTGCCATCGGAATCACAATGTGCTCCACGATAAAATGGCCACGCTTCAATTGAACGTATTCCTCGTCAATCTCGTATCTCCAGGTTTTATGTTTATAATAAGGCTCGAAAAGAATAGAATAGATTGCCGAGAGTACAGTTAAACCAATAAGTACAATTAATCCATATGTAATCCATATCTTCCAATCATACATTTCTGAAAGATACCATAATACTCCTAATATAAGAATGGTAATCCCGTGTCCCATGCTATTGGACAGCCTCCAAACCAATATACTATCCTTCGATATTCTCTGCGTCGGTTCTTGAATCTCTAAATACATTGCTCCACATCCCTGCCTATCTTTTCCTATCTATACGTGAAGATAGATATTTACTCTGTAATGCTCCTATCCCTTATTTCGACAAAAAACCTTCTATTCCTTTTAATCAAACAAAAAACCCGGTAACTAGTCTTACCGAGTTGTATCCTTTCAGGGTTATCCCAGCTTGATTGAGATACTGCATTTAGCCTGTAACTCTTCGTTTGCAGGTAAACGAACAACACCTTCTTTTTGATCAAATCCATTAGGAAGTGCCATCCATGGTTCAAGACATACATATTGATCCGGCCGTTCTGACCACACAACAATAGTAGTAAAATCGTTGCTATACTCTACTTCTATAGTGTCTTGATTATTACTTAGTCTGGATATCCCTTCAGATACCGGACTGAAATTCTTAGCATCCTGAATAAGTAAATCTTTTAGGTTTTCTTCGTACTTTTTTGTTATGCCATCTTCATTATCAACATATTGAGTTGCTGGAATTTCATAACGACTGTTTGAATGATTCGCATTAAAATAAGGGTGAAAACCAGCATAGAATGGCATGGTTTCTGATGATAAATTTTTGTAGGTTTGGTAGATACTTAGTTTTCCGTCTTCCAATTTATACGTAAATTCTAGAGAAAAATGAAAAGGGTATTGTTTAAAGCTTTCTTCATCATCCTGCAGTTGTAAAGTAGCCCAATTTGAAGCTTGATCGATTACTTTCCAAGCTTTATTCCGGGCAAATCCATGCTGTCGCATTGTATATGTATGTCCGTTTAATTGATATTCATTATTTGGTAATGGGCCGCAGATTGGAAACAGAACCGGGTTTCCTCCACGGATATTTTTTGCTGGATCCGCAAACGTTTCCTCTTGTAAATATAAAATGTCCTTTCCATGAAGAGTTAGCTGAATTAAGATGCCCCCTCTTTCCGGACATAAAACCGCTCTTGAATCTGTGGCTTTTTCCGTAAGAACGATTACGTTATAACCCGCTATTACTTCCATCGTCATTCCGTTCACTCCTTAAACCTAAATTGATTTATATTTGTGAATTATACCACAATTCATACTCATATTGATTAATGGCTAGACAAAAAAACACAGTTTCGTTAGCAAACTAGATTGCTAGGAAACTGTGTTTTTAGTTATTTAGTCTTCTACTATATCCTTACGATTCTTCTTAAGCATTTTAGAAAGTACCTCATAAACAATCGGTACTACTACTAAAGTTAATAGCGTGGAACTAATCAAACCGCCAATAACGGTAATAGCCAGGTCTTTTGAAACAAGACCTCCACCGCCGCCATCACCGAGTGCCATTGGTATCATTGCACCAATTGTAGCAATAGCAGTCATGAGAATTGGACGCAATCTTGTTGCTCCAGCCTCAAGAATGGCTTCACGCATCTTCATTCCTTCACGTTCCATGTGAATGATACGGTCAACTAACACGATGGCATTTGTAACAACAATACCAATTAACATTAACAGACCCATCATAACAGATACAGAAATGGTTTGATCAGTTAGATATAATCCAACAAATGAACCTATTACTGCAAATGGCAAGGAGAACAGAATGGCAAACGGAGCCAATCCTTCACGGAATGTGACAACTAGGATAAAGTAGACAATCGCAACTGCTGCAATCATGGCCACTCCTAGCTGCGTAAATGTCTCAGTCATATCTGCTGCAACGCCGGCAACTCCTGTCGTTACACCCTTAGGTAAATCGAGTTTATCTACTTCTTCATCTGCTGCAGTTGAAGCCTTGGATACATCTTCACCGATAATGGTTGCAGACACAGTCGCATAATACTCACCTTCGGAACGAGCTAATGTGTTGAGTGTTGTGCCTTCTTCAACTTTCACTAACTCGGATAAAGGCATTGCCGTACCCTGTGCAGTTGGTATTGGCGTTTTCAGTAAGTCATCCATTGATTTCGGATCAGCTTTCGCTTCACGTTGAACGACTACCTCTATATCATTGCCATCATTTTCAACTGTCGTTAATACTTCTTTTTGATCAGATGCATTTAGTGCCATAACAATTTGGCCAGTAGTTAAACCATATTGCAGGACATCCGCCTGATCTACATTTAATACATGCTCTACATATGGATCCTCAGCATCCGAAGTCACATCTTCTACTTCATCCACATTACCGAGAGCACCTTCCACTTGTTTTACAGCATCCTGCAGATCATCCAAGTCCTTACTGTAAATCGTGTAGCTTACTTCATTGGATGACATGCCGCCCATAGCCGCAAAGTCTTGCAGCTTCCATTCACCTGATTGGCCGATATTAAGTAGATATTCTTCAACTTCTTCTTTTGCCTCACTGAAGTTTTCCATATCAGGATCAAAGATGAGGAACATTAATGCTCCGCCAGCACCGCCTCCCATAGCCATAGACGCTGCCATATCAGCAGAATCAGAATCGTTTACGGATAACTGGATTATATCTATATCTTTCCGGTCCATTAATTTCTCTTCGACTTGCTCAATGTTTTTCAATGTATCTTCCTGTAACTCACCAGTAGCTGGTGTGTACGTAATATACATTGTTTTCTCTTCCTGTGATCCCATAAAGCTGAATCCAATTAACGGTGTTAAGGCTATTGAACCAACTAGCAGAACAACAGCGATAATGGAGGTGATGATTTTATGGTTCAGCACCTTCGCCAATACACCTTTATACCATAATGCTAGTTTACCTACTTCTTTATGCTGACCTTCTTTTCTGTCACCATATATTCCTTTTCTGAATAAGAAGTGAGATAGTGCCGGAACAATTGTAATGGCCACGATTAACGATGCAATCAAGGCAAATGACATTGTTAGGGCAAATGGCATGAACAATTCTCCTACCATACCACCAATAAAGACCATTGGGGCAAATACTGCGATTGTTACTAATGTTGAAGACAATATCGGCTTGAACATTTCAAGCGTTGCTTCACGAATTAGCGCACGTCCTCTAAGCTTCTCTTCTTTCAAATGCATTCTTCGATAAATATTTTCCACCACGACAATGGAGTCATCAATTACCCGCCCAATCGCAACCGTAATCGCACCAAGTGTCATGATATTTAATGTAATATCCATCCAATTCAAGAGCAGTAATGCCATGAAAATGGATACTGGTATGGAGATAATGGATATAATCGTAGATTTAATATCTCGTAAAAATAACAAGATAACTAGAATTGCAATTAATCCGCCAAATAAAGCTTTTTCTATCATTGTAAATACAGAGTCTTCAATTGGTTTACCCTGATCAAGCGTAACATCAATCTTCAATCCATCGATTGCTTTTTCTTGATCATCAATTAAATCTTTTACAGCATTCACGACTGTCACGGTATTTGCTTCTTGTCCTTTAACGATTTGAATCGCAATGGCATCCTTACCGTTTGTACGTGAAACAGATTCCACTTTACCAACTTTTTTAATTTCTGCAATGTCACTTAATTTTACAAATGGCGTTGGGTTTTCCGCAGACGGTGTAACTGGAATGACCATGTTTTTCAGGTCATCAACCGTTTTAAGTTTACCATCTACATAAACCGCTTCTTCGCCTTCCTCAAACTCATAGAGACCAAGTGAAAGCTCCATATCGCTTGCCTGGATCATTTCCTTCACTTTGTCTTCAGTCAGTCCCAATTGCTTCATCTTTTCCTGATCGTAACTGAAGTTCACTTCTTCTATATGCTGCCCTGTGATAGTTGCAGAAGCTACACCATCAATATCTTCAATTTTAGGCAGAATTGTATCTTCAACAGTTGAGGTTAAATCTACAATGTCCTCTTCCCCGCTGCTGATGGATAAAGAAAGAATTGGCATCATATTCATACTGATTGCCATGATGGATGGTTCTTCAGCATCCTCCGGCATTTTTACTGCATCAATCGCAGATTCCAGCTGACGTTTTTTCTCATCCATATCTACCCCATACTCATACTCTACCTGAACCTGAGATACACTGGATGATGAATTGGAATATACGGCATTGACATCTTCAAGTCCTTCTATCGCCTTCTCCATTGGAATGGAGACTTCATTCATTACTTGCTCTGGAGCAGCACCTGGATATACACCCATAACAATTAAGTATGGAATAGATATATCTGGAATAGACTCCATTTTCATTCTTGTGCCTGAATAGATTCCTGAGGCTGTAATAATAATCGTTAATAGCCACACAGCCAGTTTATTTCCTAAAACAAAGTTGACTAACCCCTTCACCCTTACACCTTCCTTTTACTAAAAAGATTCTAACAATTGACTCAATTCCTACATTTATTTATAATAATGACTGGTTGGTCAGATGTCAACTAAATGAACAGGAGTGTCGGCATGGTTAAAAAACAATTAATAATGGAAAAGGCTTTTGAGCTTTTCGCAAAAAATGGGATTGAAGCAACATCTGTTCAACAAATAACGGAGGTCTGCGGAATCTCAAAAGGCGCATTCTATCTATCATATAAGTCGAAGGATGAATTAGTGTTTGCACTGATTGATTACTTTCTGAGTGATATGGCAGCCAATATTGAACAATCGGTCAGTGAATCTAATCCAGACCATTCACTGCTTTATCATTTTTATTTTAATATTTTTAGTTCGTATCAAAGCCATTCTAACTTTGCAAAGGTTTTAATAACAGAACAATTTACCTCCTGTAGTATGGAACTATTTGAACAGTTAGCAAAATATGACCAATTTATGAATTCTATCATATTCACTATAGTTGACCGACAATTTCCAAATGTGGATGATTCGATGCGGCCAGATTTGGTTTATACGATTAAAAGTTTCTCTAAACTATATGCAGAGCTATTTTTCATATCAAATTATCCTTTTGAGCTTAATATTCTTTGCAATTCTTTAGTTGAAAAAGTAACCATTCTAGCCAATCAAGCAACCATTCCGCTAATTTCAGCAGAATATTTAACCTATACAAGCTCAAAATCAATCATTCCTACCAAGGGAGAACTGGCTGATCTGCTTACGGCAAAAAAGGATGAAATATCAGATCTAACCGTACAGCAATCATTAGAGCTATTAAAAGATGATTTATTGAACCCCCAATATCCAGGAGTCATCATTCAAGGCCTACTAAAAAACTTAAAGGCAAATTCCCACACTAAATGGACTGCTTATTTATATGAAACATATTTGGAGACATTACAATAAATTTTAGTAACCGCAATTATTCATTAATCCCAAACACAGAGATGCTTGGGATTTTTATTTTAGGTATTGATTTATGAAATGTTCTAATTATTCCATTTATGTTTATTACACCCTGCCGATATTGCAGTATAATATATAGAATAAGAGGGTTTCACCAAGGAGGGGTTTTCATAATTGAAGGATTTAGGAAACAGCCTTTATACCATATTGGAATGGGTTATGAGGTTTGCTTATGTAAATATCTTATGGTTTTTATTTACGATGGTCGGTGTAATTGTTTTAGGGATATACCCCGCTACTACAGCCATGTTTTCTGTAATGAGAGAATGGTTAAGAGGGAATTCAGATGTACCTGTGTTCCATACTTTTTGGTCCTATTACAAAAAAGACTTTTGGAAAAGTAATCATTTAGGAATTTATACATCCATTATCTTTTTATTGATAGGTATTGATCTTTTTTACATACAGAGTGAGGCAAGCAAGCTTATGACCTGGACTCATATCCCGATATTTGCTTGTATTCTATTTTTTATCTTCTTACTGTTTTACCTATTTCCAGTGTTCGCTCATTATGATTTACCGGTACGATCCATTTATAAACAAGCGTTTTTCATTATGTTAATTAGCCCGATTCAAATCATCATGATGGTCATTTGCCTTGTTGCATTTTCAATCATCTCGTTCATCTTCCCTGCACTTGCATTTATTTTTGGTTTAAGCTTTTATTCCTTTATTACTTCATGGCTAGCCTCCTCCTCTTTCAAACGTTTAGAGGCAAACAACAAAATAAAACAAACTGATTTATAACTCTATCAGTTAATTAAAAACAAAGCACAAATGCTCCCTTATCGCACTTGTGCTTTTATTGATTTCATTGAATAAATTCCATAACCATAAAAACGACATACTCCCCATGCCAGGTGTATGTCGCTTTGGATTATCCTATTATCCTTTTACTGCGCTAGCTGATAATCCTTCAATTACTTTATTACTGAAGAAAATAAAGGCAAGCAATAATGGTAGGAAACTGATAATTAATGTGGCACCGATGGCACCCCAGTCAGTCATATACTGTCCAATAAAATTCTGAATGCCGACTGTTAAGGTTTTATATTTATCAGAGCTGATAAATGTATTAACAAAAACGAATTCATTCCAATTGTAAATCATATTGATGATAACTGTAGTTGACATAATAGGCATGGACATGGGCAGAACAATTCGGAAAAACATCCGGTTGATTGAGCTTCCATCTATGATCGCAGCCTCTTCAATTTCTCTTGGCAATGTAGTATAGAAGCCAAGCAGAATCATCATAGTAATTGGCAAATTATAAGCCGTATAGGTAAGAACAATCGACCATGGATTATCAATTAAGTTCA
The DNA here is from genome assembly GCF_058267515.1 of Pradoshia sp. Z6_59. Lineage (NCBI taxonomy): Bacteria > Bacillati > Bacillota > Bacilli > Caryophanales > Bacillaceae > Pradoshia > Pradoshia sp. Z6_59. The sequence goes on along the minus strand of NZ_JBZCPP010000003.1, from coordinate 67,959 downwards.
CGTTCAAAAACATATTAAACAAAGGAATTAACGCTGAATGAATCGGAATCATCAACCCGATCATAAATAATCCTAATACAAGTTTACTGTATTTCCAGTGCATTCTTGTAATTGCATAAGTTGCCATACTTGCAAAAAGAACCGTTAAAACGATGGCAACACCTGTAATCCAAATACTATTAAAAAAGTATAATCCTATGCCACCATCCCAAACCTTCAAATAGTTTTCCCATCTAAATTCGGAGGGAAGAGCAAATGGCGAACCCGCAAATATCTCCTGATTGCTCTTTAATGAAAACAGGAAAAGCCAAATAATTGGGAACACCTGAAAGACCGCAACCACTGTCAAACAAATATATAACACTATTTTTCCAAAACGAGCCATTCTTTTCCTCTCCTATCTAATATTGGATTTCTTCCTTGGATGCAGTCAGTTTATTGATAATAAACGTCACAATTAACGTAATGACGAGTAACAGGAAGCCAATTGCACTGCCGTAACCAAAATTAGAGGATGAGAAAGCCAGCTTATACATATAGGATGCCATTACTTCACTGGATCCGTTCGGACCTCCACCTGTCATAACATAAATAAGATCGAAATATTTAAGTGAACCAACAATAGCCAGTACAATTGTAACTTTTACAACTCCCATGATCAGCGGCAATTTAATCTTCATGGCAATCTGCCATGGAGTAGCACCGTCTATTTTTGCTGCTTCAATTAAAGATTCAGGTATATTTTTTAGGGCTGCATAATAAATCAAGATATAAAATCCAGCATACTGCCATAGGATGGGGATAAAAATAGCATATAAAACGATAGATGTATCAGATAACCATAAAGGTGGATTTTCAACCCCAAACCAAACCAATATCGTATTTAATATTCCGTTCGATGGATTGAACACTTTAATCCAAAGCTGCGCAATAGCCACTGAAGATAGCAGCATAGGAATCAAATAAATTTTCCTTAATAAATTTGCCCCTTTTATTTTGGAAGCAAGAATGAGAGATATAGCTAAATAGATAACTAAACTCAATGTTGAAAAGATAGCCAGTAAAATGGAATGCCAGGCACTATCCCAAAATTTCGCGTCCTGGATTGCATTTATATAGTTCTCCAAACCAATAAACTTCATGGCTCCAATGCCATCCCAATCCATAAGCCCATAATAACCTGTCAAAATAAGCGGGATAAAAATCAGTACACTGACCAATAACAAAGCCGGCAGAATATACATAGCTATAATCCACTTATTGGACATCACCTTATTCATAAAAACCACCTCATCTGTATGTAGGAAAAGGATTCATCGTATCAGGATGAATCCTTTTTCCTTTGTCGTTTTACTTTGAAGAAAGCGCCTTTTCATGCTCTTTTGCAAATTTCTCTGGAGTTGTTTCCTTGCCGAATAAAGCTTGAATTTGATCTAAGTGAACCTGTGCTGCATCGGAGCTTAATTGTACATCCGCATATAAGGTAATATTAGTTGCTTTATTTAATTTCCCTAAAACATCTACATACATTTGCGGCAAATCAAGCTTCTCAGCATCAATTTTAGTAGCTGGTATTACGCCGGCATCCGTGACAGATTTTTCTCCCCACTGCTGAACAAAGTAAGATACGAAATCCTTCGCCTCTTCTTTTACTTTAGAGTCCTCAGAAACAAACAATCCAACTCCAGGTCCACCAACATAACTGTTCATATCCCCTTTTCCATCAACAGATGGGAAGTCAAAGAAACCAACCTGATCTTTAAATTCCTGAGGTACATCCGGATTTGTTGTGTAGTTTGGCAAATCCCATGTAGCAATTAGATACATAGCGGCTTGGCTGTTCATGAACATACTTTTTGCTTCTTCATCAGATAAACCGTTGAATCCGTTTACAAATCCATTTGCATCAACTAATTCCTGTACTTTTTCAGCGGCAGATACAAGCGCTGGATCTTCGAAAGAACCTGAACGATCAATGGCACCTTTCAATGCTTCAGTCCCGCCAATTCGATCCGCTAAATACATATACCATAATGAACCAGTCCATTTATCCTTATTACCTAGTGCAATTGGCTCAACTCCATTTTTATCAAGAGTTTTTGCGGCCTTTACTAACTCATCAAATGTTTTTGGAGCTTCTAAGCCATTATCCTTAAACATTTTCTTATTATAGAAGACAGAGGCTATATTAAGTTCCAGTGGCAGACCGTACGTTTTACCATCGATTTGGTAAGCTTCCGAAGTACCAGCTACAAAAGAATCCTTTAAATCTCCTTCTAGAATGTCATCCAGTGGCGCAAACTTTTTGCCTTCCACATATGGTTGAAGGTATCCTGCTGACCATGTCATTCCCACATCAGGAAGTTCATTGGAAGCAGATAAAACTTTAATCTTATCCTTGTATTGTTCATTGCTAAGTACTTCAAGCTCAACCTTAACATCCTTATGTTCCTTCTCATAATCCGCAACGATTTTCTGAACAATTTCATGATGTTGTTTAGAGCTTCCTTCCGGCCATAGGTGCATAAACTTAACAACTTTCTTTCCATCACTGTTTGACTTTTCGGTTTCTGACGAACATCCCGCTAGAACTAAAAATAAGGCCAAGAACCCAGCAAGAAAAGAAAACGCTTTCTTTTTACGCATAATTAAACCCCCAATAGTTAATTTGACTTACTAGTAAACTTAAATTTAGAATATCATGGAAAACTTTGTTTGTCTACTAGATAAACAAAGTATTAGATGTTACTATTATAGTAAATGTGATAGAAATGAGGCGGACCATTGAAAACGTATAATCAACAGGTTGTTAAAAAAGAAAATAAGTCTTTGGTCATGCATGTCATTAAAGAATCTCCTCCTTTATCACGAACAGATGTGGCCAATAAAACCGGCCTTAATAAAGGAACAGTCTCTTCATTGGTTTCCGAGCTTATAGAGGAACAGCTCGTATCTGAATCCGGACCCGGCAAATCTAACGGGGGCAGACGGCCAGTTATGTTATTATTCAATGAAAATGCAGGCTATTCCATAGGAATTGATCTTGGAGTTAACTATATTTTAGGAATCGTGACTAACCTGCAGGGGAAAATCCACAAAGAAAAACTGATAAAATTCCAGGAACTAACCTATGAAGATATTAAAAAAAGACTGTATGAAATGATTGATTGTATGGTTGCTTCCATACCTGATTCGCCATATGGTTTAGTCGGGATTGGTATTGGTGTACCAGGCACGGTCGATACAACCGGAAGAATTTTAATGGCTCCTAATCTAAATTGGAAAAACATCGATTTAAAAAATATGGTCGCAAAAAAATACTGTGTACCTGTTACAGTTGAGAATGAAGCGAACTGTGGGGCATATGGCGAAAAAAATTTTGGTGTCGGAATAAATTTCACCAACATGATATACATCAGTATTGGATTTGGAATCGGAGGCGGCTTAATCCTGGATAACCAACTTTATCAGGGTAATAATGGACTTTCAGGGGAGCTCGGTCACATGACGATTGAAAGAAACGGAGAGAAATGCCGGTGCGGAGACCATGGATGCTGGGAATTATATGCATCAGAGAGATCCCTGGTCAGTCAGGCGAAGCTCATGATGAATGATCCCACCATTACACTCGAACACTTAATTGATCTTGCCGAAAATGAAGACCCTACAGCAATTGAATTATTCAGTGATATAGGGAAATCGATTGGGATTGGCATTAATAATATCATTAATATTTTTAACCCTAATCAAGTTATTCTTGGCAATCGCCTGGCCGCCTGTAAAAAATGGATTCACTCTTCCTTAGTAGATACCATAAAAAATCATTCACTGTCTAATCATCAAAAGAACTTACATATTCAATATTCAAGTCTAGCGAGTCATTCATGCGCTTTGGGCGTAGCTGCTTTTTCAACTGAACATTTCTTAAATAACGATTTGTATCATCAAAGTATTCAAACCTATCCATTGGTGGATCAATATTAGCTGCTTTCTTTGCTGACATAATCAAATTTCATATTTATGAAAGCGCTTCTATTTTTATATATTAAGGAGGATACAAAATGAAAATTCAAAACCCTATTTTAACTGGCTTTAACCCTGATCCAAGTATTTGCAGACGTGACGAAGATTATTATATTGCCGTTTCTACGTTTGAGTGGTTCCCGGGAGTAGGTATTTATCACTCTAAGGATTTAAAAAATTGGTCATTAGTTTCTCGTCCATTAAATCGATTAAGCCAATTAAATATGATGGGAAATCCTGATTCAGGCGGTATCTGGGCTCCTGCTCTCTCCTACCATGATGGGAAGTTCTGGCTCATTTATACGGATGTTAAGGTGACAGGCGGACAGTGGAAAGACAGCCATAATTATCTCAGTACCTGCGAAACGATTGATGGCGAATGGTCTGATCCAATCCATCTTAATAGCTCTGGCTTTGATCCATCTTTATTTCATGATGCTGACGGCAAGAAATATCTTGTGAATATGGTCTGGGATCATCGTCTTGGAAACCATAGTTTCTATGGAATTGTACTTCAGGAATATAGTGTAGAAGAGAAAAAGTTAGTTGGAGATAAAAAAGTAATCTTTAAAGGGACCGACATCAAACTGACAGAAGCTCCGCACTTATATAAATGGAATGGATACTATTATCTATTAACGGCCGAGGGTGGAACAAAATATGATCACCAGGCAACCATTGCCCGCTCCAAAACGATTGATGGACCATATGAAGTACATCCGGAAAATCCGTTAATTACATCGTTTCCTTATCCAAGAAATCCATTACAAAAAGCGGGCCATGCTTCTATCGTTCACACTCATACAGATGAATGGTTTTTAGTCCATTTAACCGGACGCCCTCTTCCTAAAGAGAATCAGGCATTACTGGATCCAAGGGGATTTTGTCCGCTCGGACGTGAAACAGCCATTCAACGATTAACATGGGAGAACGATTGGCCATATGTAGTGGGCGGTAATCAGCCTTCTCTTGAAATAGAAGGTCCTAAGATGGAGGAAGTAAAATGGGAAAAAGACTACCCTGAAAAAGATGATTTTAACGAGAAATCATTGAATATTAACTTCCAAACTTTACGGATTCCGTTAGGAGATCATCTCTCATTGGAAGACAAACCAGGTCATTTACGCTTGTACGGTAAAGAATCACTCACTTCAAAATTCACACAGGCTTTTGTAGCAAGACGCTGGCAGCATTTTAACTTTACAGCAGAAACTAAATTGGCTTTTAACCCGGACACTTTCCAGCAGGCTGCCGGCTTAGTAAACTATTACAACACAGAAAATTGGAGCGCCCTTCAGCTTACATGGCACGAAGAGAAAGGTAGAGTTCTAGATTTAAGCGTTTGTGATAATTTCACCTTTGATCGACCATTGAGAGGTAATGAAATTCCGGTACCGGATGAAGTCGAATATGTTTATATACGTTCCGAAGTCCAAACAAACACGTATCACTACTCCTATTCATTCGACGGAGAAGCTTGGACACAAATCCCGGTAACCTTATACTCTTATAAACTATCGGATGATTATATCCGCGGAGGAGGATTCTTTACTGGAGCATTTGTAGGCATGCAGTGCCAGGATACATCTGGAGAAAGCAAGCCTGCGGATTTTGATTACTTTACTTATAAGGTCAATGAATAATTTTCGTAGGGGTAAAATAGACTGCTTTAGCTTAAGAGGGGATATCCAGACCGGATATCCTCTTTTCTCATGTATAAATGCATCGTATGCAAATTTCCTATGTTTAAGTCCTTACTATTTTAGGAAAGGTATAGGATAACGAGGAGGTTTCTGATGGATACATTTTTGTATATACTGTTTGCTTGTTTTTATGCCGGCTTGCTCATTATGATGCTTCAATCCATAAAAAAGAGCGGTGTTAGCATAGTATCGAATGTATTGATTCTGGTTATTGTACCGCTCATCTATGATAATGCCATCCTTGGCATTGGAAAGTGGATTGGCGAGGGGAAAGTTTTGGAGATTTTGAGTGCGGCTCGTTTCTGGATGCATGCGATTTTTACACCGTTGTTAATTATGTTTTCCTGGGATGTACTTAAACGTGCTGGGGTCAAGTGGGCGAATACAACCTCAGCCTTACTTATTACAGTTACCTTTACACTAATTGCTTTTTTGATAGAACTATTTACAGTTGTGTGGGATCTCTCACTAAAGGCAGAAAAAAGCTATGGAATTCTAAGCTATACTTCAACCAGTTCCCCTCAAGGACCGCCAATCATGATTTTAATGGTCACCATGGCTATCCTTGTCTCATCCATTATTCTTTGGAAAAGAACAGGTTGGTATTGGATGTTTGTTGGGACCGCACTTATGATTATCGGAAGTATGGTCAAGATCCCAATTGAAAGCGGCGCAATCACCAATACGTTTGAGTTAATCTTACTCATCTCTCTTGTATTTACAAAAAGATATCAGGATCGTTATCAGGGCGAAAAAAGACTGGCTCCCGGTTAAATATCCAAGGAGACCAAGCCAATGAAAGTCAGCTTGGTCTCTTTAAAGCTCTATTTCTTATTAGGTTAAACTCCATTTATGATAAATAACAGATGCGCATTTAAAGGAAATATAAGACAATAAAATAAATCATAGTTATTGGAGGAGTTCATTTGGATTGGCTAGAACCTTTTTATGGAGACCTTTTTGTTGATGAAGAAGTGGACAGCCTACCACTTTTTAGATCCAAATTCATTGATGGTAATGGAATACAAAAACACTATTCCATTCTGACGCAATTTTTCCTACTATTAAGCGCACAGTTGAGAGATAGCGTTACTTATTTTCCGATAAAAAACGACCTTATCAAGGATAAGGAGCTGCGAGAAATCATCCTGCACTTCGATGAGCGAAAAGTATTTCTGATGAATGATAAACCGATTGAGGTCATGTTGGCTAAGCCCAATGATGATTCTTTAAAACATTTCATGTCTAATCCTATAAATCCTGTTATTAGGAGCCTTTTTCCGCAAAGTAAACAACTTCAACAAGTTCAGTACTCACCTTCAAATCCGTACAGAGTAATTCCAGAATATATCGACTCCTACAAAGACAAGGAGTTCGATGAAGTACTAGCCTATTTAAAAGCCAACACAGAAACCCCTTCATTTGGTTTTCAACTCTCAAATTGGATTCTGAATGATTCCCTTAAAGATTCTCACGCTCTGCGTTATTTCTCTCATCACACACAAACCCTTTGTCTGTGGATAGACGAATCAAAAAGAATTAACTCCATCGAAATGCAATTTTAGCATTAGCTGAAAGCAGTATATCAAAACAGATCAACACTATCAGTAAAATATGTAACCTAAGTTAAACCAATGCCTATACAACACACTCATCAAGCTTTAAAATGCATAAGAAATATCATTCGATGTAATTTGGAATGCCAGAAGGAAGGTAAACAACCCTTCCTCAATTATGGTGTTTTACGAATAGTAATGCGCCAATTACTGCCCGTACTAATGTGATAAGTATCAGCAAATGATTTCTGATTGAGAGCCAGCCCCAGATTATCAAGCGAATTAACATAAAGAATGGCTTCCTCTAATGCACTGTCTGCAAAAGATCTGCCATATACAACCTCTTCCTCATACCACACTGTTCCATCCTTTTCAATTTGAACCCAGACCCTATCTCCCAGTGAAATTTCCAGTTCCCTAAACAGCTCTCGCGAAATATTCGTCCACAGATTCCCAAACCGAATATCAAGAATTTCAATAATGCCCGTAATCTTATGATCATGTATGTATGCCTCATAAAGAGGTAGCTCAATAAGGGAATCAACAGAAATTTCCGGCCCCACTTCCTCAAAACTGATAACCCCAGCCGCAATCCTTGCCCCTGTATACGCATAAACATCACGCCCATGGAAAGTGTAGGATTCTCCTGAACGCGGCAAACGATTTACCTTCTCGTCTATCACTCTTGCTTCCGTGATGCCAATTTTATTTTTGATATGGGATAGGGTACCGTTATCAGGTGTGACCACATAGTGTCCACCAGAGGTCTTGGCAACGATGCTTCGGCGATCGCACCCTACACCCGGATCAACTACCGATACAAACACAGTTCCTTCCGGCCAATATAAGATAGCCTGCAATAGACGGTATGAGCCTTCCCATATATTAAACGTTGGAATATCATGCGTATTGTTACTAATCTTTAAAGAAGGATCAACAGAAAGCGCCACTCCATACATAGCACTTACAGCCCCATCACTTAATCCAAAATCTGATTGAAAAACTAATAAACGTTTCAACTTCATCCCACCCATTTCTTTGTCCAAAATAAAAAACACCACGTCCTTACCATGATAAGGACGTGGTGACTTCACGTGGTTCCACCTTAATTCACTGCTTACTCACATAAACAGCCTTCGTAAGTGCAAAAACGACTCAACGTTTCCTACACTCTGGTATGGATAACGAGTACCAAATCTCGCCGAAACCTACTCATATACTAAATTATACTTTCAGCACGAGGCTCAGAGGCCATTTTCAATAATGGTACTTCCCGCTCCTTTTCAGCTTCCGAAGCTCTCTAAAAGGGAAATATCCAGAATTTACTCTTCTCTTCAACGCCTTTTTGAATATTTAAAATAATTAAATTATAAAGAGGTTGAGTATATTTTGTCAATAGCCATTATCAAAAACTATAACCGATAAAAATAAAAGCACTCCCTGCTTTTCCTTCCTCAGGTAGATTCTACTGAAAGGAATTTTCATATTATCTTTATCTCATGATTGCTAATGGGATGGAAGTGAATATGCAGACAGAAGGCGCGGTCGAGAGAGATGGTAGTGTCCTTGATTATTGCAGACTCAATGATATAACCATTCAGGCTTGGTCACCTTTTCAATTTGGTTTCTTTATCGGTAATTTTGATAAGTTCCCTGAATTGAACCAAACCCTCGAGCAATTAGGTGAGAAATACGAGACTACACCAAGCGCCATTGCAGCAACTTGGATCTTGCGGCATCCAGTGAATATTCAATTGATTGCGGGCACAACCAACCGTATGCGGATGGCCGATATTATCAAAGGCAGCGAAATACAGCTCAGCCGTGAGGAATGGTATCGTCTTTATTTGAACAGCAGTCACATCCAGCCTTAAGGCTTTAGTAAAGGACTTTTTTTGAGCATAACCTATTAAATTATTGGTTGTGAAGGATTGATTTCCATGAGTAAAGAATAATCAAGTATATGAAATATCCTCATACGGCAATCCAGCTTTTGGGGATGATTATTCTGCAGGCGGAATTTATGTGGATGGCGGAAAGAATATAACTATAGATCCCATGTAAAAAGGATAATCTCAATAGATTATCCTTTTTATATAAAAAAATATGAAATATTACTTTAGTAATTTTCTAAGATACCATTAGTTACTTCTAAAAAGTATTCGAATGTATTATTAGCTTTAATTAATTCATCATATAATAAATTTAATCTATTTCCATTCCCACCATCTTCCGGATCATTCGGTTGTCCTGGATTTGTATCTGAATCTGTTTGATTATTGCTATCTTGAGAACCACTGGATGAATGATCATCATTAGTACCACTATTACTTTGGGTATTCTCCCCAGTATTACTATCTAATAAACCATTCCCATTATCGGTAGTTTGATTATCAATATCTTGAGAACCACCCGGTTGATTATCACTACCGTTATTACCTTGCATATTATTTCCAGCACCATTCACTAAACCATCTTTATTATTATTTTGATTAGTGCTGTCTTGAGCTCCACTTGATAATTTATCACTATTAGTAGTTTGATTATGATCTGTATTATTACCTTGGTCTAGATTGTCTTCGTTATCTTTTCCCTCATCTTTTATTACTTCAGTTGTAACGTCTTGTTCATCTTTAGAATCTTCATTTATTGAGCAAGATTTAACTAAAAATACAAGAGCTAGTAACAACACTAGTATCATTACTATTAATAAATTTCTTTTCTTAGAGCCGTTATGAGATGATTGATTATTTTCCATTATTCTACCTCTGATTTTTCGCTAGATTGAGGGGTTTTTTCTTGATCAACCTTATTAGACTCTAAGCTTTCTATTTGTTCTTCTAATGCTTTAATATAGTCTGCTTGTTTTTTATTTTCTTTTTCTTGAAGTACTTTTTTGGACTCCAAGTCTGTTATCTCTTGTTGTAAATCGTTTATATGATCTGCTTGTTTTTTATTTTCTTCTTCTTGCTTATTTAAATCCTCTCTTAAACTCTCAACCTTTGATTCAGATAATGCATCAGGATTTTGTTCAGTAGCCTCTTTTAATTTAGTGTATTCTTCATATAATTTCATATATTTCTTTACTAATTTCTCTTCGTTTTTAGAATAAGCTACTACTTTATCTTTTAAATCATTCACATTTTTTTCAATCGTTTCTACCGGAGCAGAATCAAACCCTGCTGATGCTGCTATAGTTGCTGTAGCTATTAACGTGCTACCAACAACCCCAAGTATTATACTAATCAAGACCTTGTTCATTTTTGCTCCCTATATCTCTAGATTTTAAAATAAGGACTAATAAAATTAGTCCTTATTTATAAAAAGTATCTATATATTATTTCACTTTTGTTATTGTTTTTACTTCATTATTATTTGTAGTTACCGTAATCATAACTTTAGCTACATTATCCTTATTTAGAGTCGTCGTATATGTGTTTCCAGCATATAATAGATTTGAATAATTAGCATTATTTTCAAGGCCTTTACCATATTTGTTACCTTGAGAGTCATTTAAATATCCAGCCCAAGTTTTATTTTTTGTTTGTATTGTATTGTCATTAGCATCCATAAATTTTACTACAATATTTCCTTTAGCTAAAGGCGCAATATTGATATCCTCTTTCAAGTTTATAGAAACTTGAGTATGCCCTTGATAGAAATGAGCTTCTGCTGTTGCTATTTTTTCTTCTGCAACTGTATCTCCATCTAATCCTGGTAAAGAATCTGCATCTGTTATTGTATGTGAGTTAGCTACCTTAACAGCATTATCTGACTGTATTTCTAAGCCTTCTATTGCTGCATTAGCTAAATTCAATTGATCTTCCAGTCTTTTTATCTCTGCTTGTAGCTCTGCTTTTTCCGAATCAGATGCTTCTCCATTATTTTTCAATTGTGCCTCTAAGTCAGCTATTTTAGTTTGTGCCTCTTTTCTTAAATCATTATATTTTTCAACTAATGATTTTTCATTTTGAGCAAATTCAACTATCTTCGATTTTAGAGCTTCAATATTATTCATTACCTTTTCTGCGGCACCGGAATTAAATACTAAAGTACCAGCTATAACGGTTGCACCTATTAACCCTGCACCTGTTAATTTACTCAATTTCATTTTATTATCTCCCTTTTTAAAATGTAATATTATTACTGTAGGAGATTATAACACCTGGAATACTAGTATACAATTTAACAATTTATTAAAAATTTAAGTGCAATATATAATTTTCATTTATATCAAAAAAACTAAAAATTTATATTGTTTTCTAATCATACTTATAAATTTTCATCAATATCCACTACTAAATGGATAAACAAAACTGTCCGTGATAAGCCTTGTTAGTAACACTAGCACATGGCATAACTTCAGCGTAATCGACAGTAAACTTAACTTTGCATAAAATAAAAAAACTCGGTAGAAACCGAGCTTTTTTCGTTAAACCATTATTGGTGCTATAATAATGAATGTCTAAATAAAATAAAAACCACCAAAATATGTATTTGGTGGAGACGGTGGGAGTCGAACCCACGTCCAAAGATAACGGCACTTATGCATCTACGAGTGTAGTCGATATATTGGCGATTCGCTGTGCCTTATGCCTATCGACAGGCGTCCGGACAGCTAGTCTGGTTATTCTCTTCCTTCTCCCTCAGACGGTGAGATCCGGCGTAGTCCACTAAAGTTGAGTCCCTTACCCTACCACATGGACGATGGAGGGAGGAACAGCTTATCGACTGTTATTAAGCAGCGAAAGCTAAGTTGTTGTTTTGTTTGCCAGTTATAGGCTGTGACGTTTTAACGAGGCCGATCCCCTCGACTCGCAACATAAGCTCGAACTACCCCTGTCGAATCCGTAACGTCCCCATGATAAGAATGTGGATCGCACGAAATGAAGAAGCGTACTTTGAGCGTTGCTTCTATTCAATTGTGGTACATAAGTAATTATAACATAATAAGTGTGAAATTCAATTGTAAGAACTTGGTGAGAGTACCAGCCAAAGCTTAACGCTGACGTTCTTTGAACGCTCTTTCGATTTCACGCTTTGCTTCTTTTCTCTTCAAGTCTTCACGTTTATCATAATTCTTTTTACCCTTACCTAAACCGATCAAAACTTTTGCAAAGCCGTTCTTTAAATACAGCTTCAATGGAACAAGTGCATATCCCTGCTCTTTTGTTGAACCAATTAATTTACTGATTTCCTTATTATGCAAAAGTAGCTTACGCACACGTAACGGGTCATGATTATAGCGGTTACCCTGCTCATATGGGCTAATGTGCATTCCCATTAAGAAGACTTCCCCATTAATAATCCTTGCATATGAATCCTTTAAGTTCACACGACCATTTCGAATCGATTTAATCTCAGTTCCCTGCAAAACAATTCCTGCTTCATAGGTTTCCTCGATAAAGTAATCATGGTACGCTTTTTTATTTTGGCCGATTACCTTTCCTGAACCTTTTGGCATATAATTGCCCCCTCTCTCTTTATATGGGTTAGGTGAATAAAAGAGCCTAATATCAGGCTCTCCTTTTATCATACTACAGCAATAGCTTCTATTTCTACAAGTCCGTCTTTTGGAAGCCGCGCTACTTCTACCGCACTCCTTGCCGGAAAGCTGCCGGTAAAGTAGGTTGCGTATACTTCATTAACTGCTGCAAAATCATTCATATCATTCAGGAAGACAGTTGTCTTCACAATTTGGTCCAAATTAAGACCTTCTTCGTTTAAAATAGCCTGAATATTTTTGAATGCTTGGTGAGTTTGTTCCTTCACACCTTCTTTTAATTCGCCCGTTTCAGGATCTAATCCTAGCTGACCTGATGTATAAATAAATCCATTCACTCGAATGGCTTGAGAATATGGCCCGATTGCGGCCGGCGCTTTAGCAGTTTGAATCGTAATCTTACTCACTTTAGTATTCCTCCATTTCGCTAAAATCCATACCTTTAGTATTCGATTGAAATGTCCTCTTATCCTTCCATCAGGAATGAGAATGCGGACTTAAAGAAAAAGGAAGGATGCAACAATTACGCATTCTTCCTTACTTTTTTATGCTTCAATTGAATTCATTTCAACCATTTTACCATTGTATACATCTTTGTTCAATTCACCCGTCATACGGCCGGTTACCAAACCTGCTGTTGCAGAACCGCTGACATTAAGAGCTGTTCTTCCCATATCAATTAATGGTTCTACAGAGATTAGTAAGGCTGCTATACCAATTGGCAGGTTCATACTGGATAATACGATTAATGCGGCAAAGGTAGCTCCTCCACCGACACCAGCTACACCAAATGAACTGATAGCTACAATGATGACTAATTGAATAAGGAAAACGGGATCTAGCGGATCCGGTGCAATCATTACAGCCAGCATAGCCGGATATATTCCTGCACATCCATTTTGACCAATAGACGCTCCTAATGAAGAAGCAAAGTTAGCAATTCCTTCAGAGTTACCAAATTGTTTGGTTTGAGTCTCTATATTAATAGGAATAGCCGCTGCACTGGAACGGGATGTAAAAGCAAACGTAAGTAATGGACCCATTTTCTTAACATATTGCATTGGATTTAAACCGCTAAAGAATAATATAACTAAATGGATCAGGAACATCACGATCAATGCTACATACGAAGCAATAACAAATGTAGATAATTCTATGATTCCCTGTACATTTGTATTGGCAATGGTTGTAGCCATTAATGCTAAAATACCATACGGTGTTAAACGAAGAATCAACGTAACGATTCGCATGACGATTTTATATAAGGCATTAATGATTTTCTCAAATGTTTCAAATTCTGCAGGTGCCTTTCTTCTAACACCGATTGCCGCTATTCCAACAAATGCTGCAAAAATAACGGTTGCGATTGTAGAAGTAGGTCGTTGGCCAGTCAAATCAAGAAACGGATTTGTTGGGATGACCTGCAAAATACGTTCCGGAAAGCTTTGGTTCTCTACTTGAACCATTGTTTCTTCTAATTGAGCAGAACGCGCTTCCTCTGCTTCACCAGATTCAAGATGATCCGCTGATAAGTCAAACGTTAGGGCACTGCCAATTCCAACAGCAGCTGCTATAGCTGTTGTTAAAACTAGAACTCCAATAATCGAGAAGCTGATTTTACCAACTCCAGCCTGCCCTTTTAAGCGAATGATAGCTGATATAATTGACACAACAATCAAAGGCATAACAATCATTTTCAAAAAGCTGACATACCCAGTTCCAACAATACTGTACCAGTTTTTCGTATCCGCTACTACAGCACTATCCGGATCAAACGCTAATTGAAGGAATACACCTAAAAGAATTCCTAATCCAAGACCTGTAAATACTCGTTTTGAAAAGGAAACATGTTTCTTTTGCATATAGAAAAGTACACCGACTAATGCTAACAAAATAAGTATATTTATAATAACTAAGGTCGTATCCATTTTCAATTTCTCCCCCTTTAATTCATACTAAATACATATGCATTATATAGATTGTACTGGTTAATGTACAGTATTATGACTAGACAAGCTGTTTTTCCTATAACCAACTATTCTTTTTTATCTATATACCTCGGCCTAGTAAATATAACCGCAAATCTTTCTCAAAGAAAAGAGAGCCAACATAAGTCAGCTCTCCTCTGCTTCTTATCGTTTTTTCTTCTTACCGGATTTACGCTTGGCAGCCGGTGCGTTTTCATAAAACTTCTTTTTCTTTCTCGGGCCTTTTTTATCGGAGCTTTCTCCAGGTTTACCTTTGCCCTGGCCTTTTGGACCGCGTTTGTCTCCATTTCCTCCCAGTGGTCTGGAAGAATCCTTGCGGCGGTTTTTACCCGGTTCTGCTTTAAATATACGTTTTTCACCGGAAACCCGTTCACGATTGTCTTTCATCCCAACAATTTCAAAGTCTATGGTACGCTCATCTTTATTTACATTAATGACCTTTACGGTGATCTCGTCTCCGATTCGGAAAACCTTAGCTGTACGTTCACCAATCATCGCATATTGACGGTCGTCAAAATGATAATAATCATCTGTCATATAGCTGACATGGACAAGTCCTTCGATTGTGTTGGATAGCTCAACAAACATACCGAAGTTTGTGACAGAGCTGATAATACCATCAAACTCCTCGCCCACTTTATCTTCCATGTACTCAGCTTTCTTCAGATCATCCGTTTCACGCTCAGCATCTACTGCCCGTCTTTCCATTGAGGAAGTATGCTGGGCGATCTCACCAAGTCTTTCATTCCATTTTTCCTGCGTCTCTTTGCTTAAATCTCCATTTATTAAATACGTACGAATTAAGCGGTGGACAATTAAGTCCGGATAACGGCGGATAGGTGATGTAAAGTGAGTATAATAATCTGTCGACAATCCAAAGTGTCCCAAGCTTTCAGGATCATATTTTGCTTGCTTCATGGAGCGAAGCATGACTGTCGATACAACCATTTCCTCCGGTTTGCCCTGCACCGCTTCAATAATCTCCTGTAAAGCACGAGGATGAATAGAATTGGCTGTACCACGAACGATATAACCAAAGTTCACGATAAAGTCGAAGAACTTTCTCAGCTTCTCTTCATTTGGATCTTCATGGATCCGGTAAAGGAAAGGCACGTCCATCCAATGGAAATGCTCAGCTACTGTTTCGTTGGCTGCAAGCATAAATTCTTCAATTAATTTTTCTGCAACAGATCGTGTACGAAGAACAACATCGGTTGGTTCTCCATTCTCATCAACAAGAATTTTTGCTTCTTTAAAATCAAAGTCAATGGCTCCTCTGCGCATCCGTTTTTCGCGAAGAATTTCAGCCAATTTCTCCATTTCCTCAAACATCGGAACAAGCGGTTCATAGCGCTCAATTAATTCTTCTTTCTTATCAACAAGAATCTCATTCACATCTGAATACGTCATACGCTCCGTTGTTTTAATTACACTCTGGAAAATCTCATGGGAAACAACAGTTCCTTCAGAATCAATTTCCATTTCACATGATAATGTTAAACGGTCAACGCGTGGATTCAATGAACAAATGCCGTTTGATAGACGATGCGGGATCATTGGGATAACTCGATCCACGAGATAGATACTTGTTGCACGCTCTGCCGCTTCCTTATCAATTGGCGATCCTTCGGTTACATAATGAGAAACATCGGCAATATGTACACCCAATTTATAATTTCCATTATCAAGTCTCGTTACTGTAACAGCATCATCAAGGTCCTTCGCATCCGCACCATCAATCGTGACAATCGTTTCATTTCTAAGGTCACGACGATTGGCCAGATCTTTTTCATCTATGACTTCAGGTGTTTGATTAGCTTGTTCGAGTGCATCTTCCGGGAATTCTCCTGGCAAACCAAACTTATGAATAATGGATAAAATATCAACACCCGGGTCATTTTTATGCCCTAAGATCGTGATAACTTCACCTTCTGCCGACATTCTGCCTTCTGGGTAATTTGTTATTTTAACAACTACTTTATGACCTTCAACGGCACCGTTCTTCGCCTCATTAGGGATAAAGATATCATTAGCCATCTTTTTATCATCCGGGATTACAAAACCAATCCCTCTTGTTTCCGTGTATGTTCCTACGACATTCTGGACACCGCGTTCAATGATTTTAACAATGGTACCTTCCCGTCTTTGGCCTGATGACTGCGAAGAGACACGGACCATAACAATATCTCCATGCATCGCATTATTTAACTCATGCGGAGGAATAAAAATATCATCCATGCCTTTCTCTTCAGGTAGCACAAAAGCAAATCCCTTAGCATGACCGGATACCTTTCCTTTTACAAGGTTCATACGTTCTGGCAGTCCATAACGATCAGAACGAGTTCTCACGATTTGGCCATGCTCCTCCATATACACAAGAGCCTTCACAAAATCCTTGAAATCCCCGGAGTCTTCTACCCCCATTGCTTCTTCTAATTCTTGTACGGTCATGGGTTTGTAAGCTTCTTCTTTCATATAAGAATACAGCTTTTCTACATGTTGACGAATCATGTCATCCATCACAAACCCCTCCTTTCTTTCCTTTATCATTGATCTATCTATTAATTTGCCCAATCAAGACTCTCTAAAAACGCAAAGACATCCTGATGAAGCTGATCACGTTCTTTATCCAGTGTTATCACATGGCCTGATTCCTCATACCATTTTAATGTTTTTTGTTCAGTATTTGCAGAATTATAGATAATATTAGCGCTGTCTGTATTGATCATATGATCGTGGCGTGCCTGAGCCACAAAAAGCGGAACATCCACTTGATTCACGTGATCTCTTACATTGCCAATCAATTCTTGCAAGGCTTGCAGGGTATTCATTGGACGAAAACGATTCATTTCTTCCTCAATTTGTTCCTGGCTTTTACCTTCACGCTTTTTATACTGACGGGCATACTCAAGTACCCCATCATACATAACTTTTTCACTTTTTATATACATAGGTGAACACATGGTTACGATACCCTTAACAGGTACAGTGTAACCTAATTTCAAGGAAAATACCCCTCCTAATGAAAGGCCTGCTACCGCAATTTCCTTATGGCCCATTGCCCGCAATCGATCATAGGCTTTCATACAGTCCTTCCACCAATCAGTTGGTCCGGATTCTACCAATTCCTCCGGAGGTACTCCGTGCCCTTTATATTGCGGTGCGTGGCATGTATATCCCCTGCTTTCAAGATATCGGCCTAGCATCCTCACATCAGCGCTATTCCCTGTAAAACCGTGAAGCAATAAGACTGCTCGGTTTCCTCCCTCAAATGTAAATGGTTTTGGCTGAGTCAATTTCATATAAAAAATCTCCCTTTGTTAAAACTTATACTATGTACTATTAGTTTACGATGTTAGAGGAACAAAACGCCATTAATAAGAACGATTTACACATCAAAAAAGCCTGGCAAAGCTGCCAGGCAATGTTTGTTTTCGCACTATTACTTTGCAAAGAAAGAAACCAAAATGGTTAAAACAAAAAATAATACTGATAAAACAATAGTAGCGCGGTGTAAATATAAATCAAGTCCTCTGGCCTTTTGTTTACCAAAAAGCTGTTCAGCACCACCGGAAATTGCGCCGGATAAACCTGCACTTTTACCGGATTGCAGTAAGACCACAACAATTAAACTAATACATGTAATAACCAATAATACCATGAGCGTAGTATGCAACACGAACAAATACCTCCTAATTACGGTCTTATCAATACTATCACTTTACCATAACCACCTTTTTTTCACAATAACTAACAAGGAGGTAATAGTTAAATTCACCGCAGGCAGGGTATAATCAAATAAGAGGATTCAAAAACCCGTGACAGAGGGGGACATGATTATGTTTACCGATTGGTTATATAAAGCAAATTACATAAATATGATCGGATTTATATTTGGCAGTTTAATGATGTTCTTCGTATGGAATGCCCCCTTAATGGGAGCTCTTTTACTCGCGGCCGGTGTACTATTAATCATTTCTAAACTTAATGGAAGGCCATTCATCTATTTTATGACCTATTTGGTACATCTATGTTTGATTGGTTTATTGATTTTTGAACTCTTATCTATAGAATGGTTGTCTATTAACCCCATCCTTTTTGTAGTTTGTATAGCAGCACTGATTAGCTTAATAGCAGTCATTATCCGCTCGAATACGAGCACTCTAAGCCTCTTTTGGTTGGCATTACATATCTTAATACTTGGCTACGGATTCATTGGCGAAGGCACTTTCTGGTTGACTGTTTGGAGTCCGGGATCTGTCCAGGCAGTATTTAAAACCTTCTATTCTATATTAATCGCATTTTTCCTGATTGGCGTATTTTTGGATCGCTTTCAAAACGAACTAAGGAGAGAGTACCGCGATAGAAATTAAATGAAAAGACGCTCACTTTTTAGACCTCAAGGTAGATATACAATCTAACTTGAGGATTAAATTAAAAATGGAGCGTCTTTTTTGTTGATTTATTTATACACTTTCACACGATCTTCAATTGGATTGAATTGTTTTTCACCAGCAGGAGCAACTGGTTTACCAAATGGCATTTGAGCAGACAATCTCCAGCTTGCAGGTATATTCCAGGTTGCCTTCACTTCATCATCAATCAATGGATTGTAATGCTGAAGTGTAGCCCCTAATCCTTCCGCTTCAAGAGCTGTCCAAACAACGAGCTGCAGCATTCCGGAGGCTTCATTAGACCAAACAGGGAATTTATCTGCATATAGATCAAATTGTGACTGCAGACCCTCTATGACCGATTGGTCTTCAAAGAAGAGAATAGTGCCATATCCAGCATTAAACATATCCATTTTTTCCTGAGTGCCAGCAAAATTTTCGGCAGGTACGACTTTTCGTAATGTTTCAGTTGTAATACTCCAAAACTTATTACTTTGTTCTCCGAATAAGACGACTACTTTTGCGCTTTGTGAGTTAAAGGCAGATGGTGTATGCTTGACTGCAAATTTAACAATCTCCTCTACTCTTTCTTCAGAAATTACCTTTTCATTACTAATCGCATAAAGTGAACGTCTTTTTTCAATTGCTGATAAAAATGCATTTGCATTTGTCATGATTTATTCCTCCCCAATGTTTTTTTCATATCAATTTATTTAGACAGATAACCGAATAGATAAACCAAACGGATCTGTTGTTACCCAATTTCCACTCTCTTCTTGAACTTCAACACCCATTTCTTTCAATCGCAAAATCACTTCTTCTCTTTGTTCATGATTAGGATAATGAATAGTGAATGTTTGGAGTCCCACGCTTTCTTTTGAAGCAGCCGTTATATTCCTGCCATTCCATACATTTAAACCAATATGATGGTGGTAGCCACCTGTGGACATAAACAATGCCTGCCCCCCATAACGTGTAACTACATCAAATCCTAAACCCTTGCAATAAAATTCCTCCGCCAGTTCAAGATTGCCAATATGCAAATGAATATGCCCCATTGCCGTATCAGGCGGAAGGCCTTTCCACATCTTGTCTTCCCCTGCTGCCAATACTTCTTCTGCCTTCAAAGGCTCCGTAACCATATGAACCTCTTTGTCTTTCCATATCCATGAGGAAGCTGGGCGATCTACGTAAATTTCAATTCCATTCCCATCAACATCCTGTAAATATAATGCTTCACTCACATGATGATCTGAGGCACCCAATGGGTAATTGATTTTTGCGATATGATGCAAAAAGCTTCCTAAATCCGCACGTGAGGGCAACAATAAAGCAAAATGGTACAGCCCGGCTTTATGAGCCTCTTTTGGTATAACATTTTCAGGTTGAATTAAAGTTAATAATGGTGTTTCCCCATCAGTAGTTAAAACTGTGCGATTACCCTCTCTCTCGAGCACTTTAAAACCAATGATATTTTCGTAAAAGGCGAGCGATCTTTCCATATTGAGTACCTTCAATTCAAGACTTTCCACAAACGTATTTGATTTCTGATGAAAGTTCATTTTACTCTCTCTCCCAATTGGCAATTTATTTTTTAACTCCATTAGTATATAACTTACTTTATGTAAGTAATTATACTTTAGTAATAAATTTATATCAAGTAAATTATTTCCTATAAATAATTATATGATTTATCAATAATGCGATATAATATAGACCATAGGGGTGATGTAATATGAATCAATCTCACATTTGTCCTAAATTTGAGAAAGCTATGGATATCCTCAGCCGCCGTTGGTCAGGATTAATTATTTATCAACTGCAATCTGGTCCTCAGCGTTTCTGTACGCTGGAATCCTCAATTGGTATCAGTGGACGAGTACTATCTGAACGCCTAAAGGACTTAGAAAAACAAGGGATTGTCAAACGAGAAGTTTACCCGGAAACGCCGGTCCGAATTGAATATTCCTTAACAGAAGCAGGAGAAGCCATGAAGCCGATGATGCAATCCATTGCAAATTGGGCTGATGAATGGATGAAAAAAGATTCTCCAGAAACTGATCAAAAATAAATGCCGATTGCGCTCGCCGCAATCGGCTTTTTCTTTTTTCATGATTGTCATTCTTATCAGCCTGCAATAAAAAAGAGAATAAGAGGTTTCCCCTATTCTCCCATCCCATCATTACTTTTTAATCTTTACTTGCTTTGCTTTACTCGTATTTTTTGCTTTGTCTTTTGCCGTAACTGATATGGTTATATTTTTCTTCTGAGCTTTTATATTTACTTTAAAGGCTCCTTTGCTGTTTGCCTTTGCACTACCAAGCGTTTTACTTTTCACTTTTACCGTAACCGTCGCATTTGCTTCAGTTTTACCGGTAACAGCTTTGGTCTTGGTGGTAATGGCGTTTACTGTTGGTGCAGAAGGCGCAGTCTTATCCAACACTGTAATCGTTCGTGCCGAGCTCACATTCTTGGCTGCATCACTAGCTGTAATGATTAATTTGGTGCCTGCCTTTTGTTTCGCTATTTTAATCGTGTACTGTCCCTTTGTATTTGCCTTTATGAACCAGGACTTCTTGCCTGCCTTTACGGTAACCGTACTTCCTTTTTCTGCTTTACCGCTTACCGATGTAGATTTATCTGAAACTGAATTGACACTTGGCTTAGAAGGAGGAATTGCATCTTTTACCGTAATATCCTTTATTTCATGAATGATTCCCTTCGAATCCTTTGCGATTACTTTCAGCCTTGTACCCGCTGTTTGAGCCTTAATCTTAATTTTATAGGAACCCGCCTTCGTCGATTTAAAGGTACCAAGTTCTTTTGCTCCTGCTTTTACAGAAAGAATATATCCTTTTTCGACATTCCCAGTAACTGCTGTCGATTTATTCGTCACCGTGCCCGTTGTCAGGACATACTTGGAAAGATAAGCGGATGCGATATATCCTTTTGTTCCATTTGAGGTTTTAACCGGATACCAGACGAACTGATTTTTGCTTGCTGGAGATTGATCATACACCATGCTCCCGTTAATTGTTAAAACCGTGCCTTTGGCAAGAGTTTTGATAACTTTAGAATCTTTGTTAGTGCTTGGTTTACCTCTTAATTTGACATTACTGCCAGTTACAATCACTTTATTCTTCGATTTATAAGCAGAGTGAGAGGTAATGATTGGATTCGTTAATGTATAACTCAATTTGTTGAATTTAATATTTTTTTTACTGTTAGTTTCATAGGTAAAGTCTTTAACTGCAAATGGATAATCTGCTAATGTTCTTCCCCAGATTATATTGTCTTTTATTTTTTTAAATACCTCTTCCTGATATGCGGCTGTATTCCTTTTCCCTGTCTTTTGATAGAGGGGACTATTTTCAGGTTTCGTACCATTATAGGCCATTACAGGAAAATACCAGTTCTCAATCACATTACGGTCGGCTCCTTTAATTTTCGGGAGGTCTTTACGGTTGTAATTAGCAGTGAGGATTTTAACACCTTCATCGATATTGTATTTAATATCAGTTTTTAACTTATTTTGTTCTGGGTGCTTTGGATTGGTGATCTGCATGATACCAATTCCGCCATCTTCGGTTATAAGAGGCTGCCCCTTATCCGTGAATTGCTTCCATCCACTTTCCTGATTAGCAACTGCTTTAACAACCTCTGGAGGAATATTATGTTTTATCGCAGCTTCAGTCAACAACCTATTAATCTCTTGGGATGATGGATTGGTAGCTGCATTTGCCGAGGTGCTGGTTATAAAAAACCCTAATACAATCGTCAATAACAGACTGATTTTAAGCATATATGCTTTCATTTTTTATTAAACCTATCCTTTCATTAGAAACTATGTAACCAGTATCTTATAAGTCTACCTTTTTATTCAATAATTTGGTATTTTTATACACTCAAATAATAAGTGAATTATTTTAACTTTTCTGATAAACTAAATCAAACGATTTTGCTTCTAAATGGTAAGTAGAAAGTGCAGGACAAACTAGACAAGAGATAAAGGGGGAACACAGATGGATTATGCATTATTAACATCAGTCGTTATTTATATGATTTTAATGCTCGGAATCGGATATTTTGCCTATAAAAGAACATCCAATTTATCTGATTATATGCTTGGCGGCAGAACACTCGGACCTGCCGTAACAGCTTTGAGTGCAGGAGCGGCTGATATGAGTGGCTGGCTGTTAATGGGATTACCCGGAGCTATGTATCTATCTGGTCTTAGCGCAGCATGGATTGCCATCGGTTTAACTATAGGAGCCTGGGCAAACTGGATTTATGTAGCTCCCAGACTGCGTACGTATACTCAAATAGCCAATGATTCGATTACAATACCTGGCTATTTAGAGAACCGCTTTGGCGATACATCAAAAATACTTCGCCTGATTTCTGGACTTGTTATTCTAGTATTCTTTACTTTTTATGTTTCATCAGGCATGGTTTCTGGCGGTGTACTTTTCCAAAGTACATTCGGACTTGATTATCATACTGGATTAATAGTTGTTACACTGGTAGTAGTCGCATACACCTTGTTCGGAGGATTTCTTGCCGTCAGCTGGACTGACTTTGTACAAGGAATCATCATGTTCGTGGCACTGATCCTTGTTCCAATCGTCACTCTCATTGAAGTGGGAGGATTAGGAGAGTCCATTGATACAGCACGATCCATTAATCCGGCCTTATTAGATATTTTCAGAGGAACAACGATACTAGGCATCCTTTCTTCCATTGCCTGGGGACTTGGTTACTTCGGCCAGCCTCATATCATTGTCCGCTTTATGGCTATTTCATCTGTTAAAGAAATTAAAAAGGCCCGCCGAATCGGGATGGGATGGATGATTTTCTCCATTATTGGTGCGATGCTGACTGGTTTTATCGGGATTACGTATTTTTCACAAACAGGCACTCCATTGGATAACCATGAAACAGTATTTATCGTTTTAGGCGAAGTATTATTCCATCCGATTATTACCGGATTTTTAATCTCAGCTATTTTAGCTGCCATCATGAGTACCATTTCTTCGCAGCTTCTCGTTACATCAAGCTCGCTAACAGAAGATATTTACAAAACATTCTTCAGACGATCAGCATCTGATAAAGAACTTGTTTTCTTAGGAAGATTGTCTGTTTTAATTGTCTCGATTGTCGCGTTATTTTTATCATGGGAAAAGAACTCCACGATCCTTGAACTGGTTGGTTATGCTTGGGCAGGCTTCGGATCATCATTCGGTCCGCTCATATTGTTAAGTCTCTTCTGGAAGCGTATGAATAAATGGGGAGCTTTGGCTGGTATCGTTGTGGGAGCCCTCACTGTTATTATATGGTCTAGCTTAGGTCTCTCTGATACACTCTATGAAATGATTCCTGGTTTTGGAGCAAGCACACTTGCTATCATCATTGTCAGCTTACTGACCGCTCCACCAAAGCAAGAAGTGAGTATCCAATACAAGCAATTTAATGAATTAATGAAACAATAGATAAAAAAGCATTGAGGAGAGCCTCAATGTTTTTTTATTGCCAACTAGCTCCATAATGACTGAAATCATCAACTTAAATCAACTACCACTTCTTATATCGTCATATTATCGCCATCTTTTTTTCTATGAAAGTGCTATAAATAATTTAACAATATGACTGTAATTAGAAGAAAGCTAAGCTCTGTAACCTCTATCAAATCCCTATATGCCGGGATGTATGACGATTACAGAGATGAAAACAGCATTGGAAGCTGGTGTTGATATTGTTAAACTATTCCCTGGCAATGCGTTTGGCCCAGGGTTTATAAAAGCCGTCAAAGCCCCTCTCCCTCAGATCAATATAATGCCGACCGGCGGGGTGAGTTTAGATAATATCGAAGAATGGATTTCAAATGGCTGTGTTGCTGTTGGAGTCGGCGGCAATCTGCTAGCACCGGCCAAAACGGGTGATTTCGATAAGATTACTGAAATCGCAAAGCTGTATATTGAAAAGGCTGAATCAGCAAGAAAAAATAGGAATTCATTCTATTAACTAAGTTGAACAGTCATCCTTTATAATAAAAGAATAGTTAGAAAAAACCAAATTAGACAGAGGAGGATTCAGATATGCCAACAAATCTCAAAGATACAGTCACCTTACATAATGGCGTAGAAATGCCATGGTTTGGATTGGGCGTTTTTAAAGTTCAAGAAGGTGAAGAGGTTATCCAATCTGTTAAAGCAGCCATCCGAAATGGATATATCAGCATTGATACAGCTGCCATTTATGGTAATGAAGAAGGCGTGGGCCAAGCAATCAAAGAATCAGGTGTGCCACGTGAGGATTTATTTATTACAACAAAGCTATGGAATAGCGAACAAGGATATGAATCTACCTTAAAAGCCTTCGATGAAAGCATGGAAAAGCTGGGCTTGGATTACTTAGACCTTTATCTAATCCATTGGCCTGGTAAGGATAAATATAAAGAAACGTGGAAAGCCTTTGAAAAACTCTACAAGGATGGACGCGTTCGTGCGATTGGCGTAAGTAACTTCCTGGTTCATCACCTTGAGGATTTAATCGCTACAGCTGAAATTAAGCCAATGGTGAATCAAGTGGAATTCCATCCTCATTTAACATTGGAAGACTTGCGTGCTTACTGTAAAAAAGAAGGAATCCAATTAGAAGCATGGTCTCCATTAAAACGAGGAGAGCTTTTGGACAATCCAGTTCTTAAAGAAATTGCTGAAAAGCATAATAAATCAGTTGCTCAAGTTATTTTACGATGGGATCTTCAACATGGCGTTGTAACGATTCCAAAATCGATCAAAGAACACCGTATCATTGAAAACTCTCAAGTGTTTGATTTTGAACTATCTCCTGAGGAAATGGACAGAATCGATCAGCTTAACGAGAATAGCCGTTCCGGATCTCATCCTGACACGATGAAAGCAGGATTTGAAGATTAATAATAATCAGGAGGCAGCTTATATATAGGCTGCCTCCTTTCTATTGTTACTCCGCGTATGCTCTCTCTTCTATTAATCTTGCATGAACCACCCTTCTTCCATCCTTTAAACCTTGACTGCACGTGGAGAGCGTTAAAATCTTATCCTTATCAGATAACGGTTCTCCCTTATAACTAAAATCTGACCTTGATCGTAGTTGGTTTATAAAAGAAAGATACTGTTCACTTGTTCCAAATTCTGTTTGGATATAATTAAAACGTGGATCTGTGTTATAAGTCGAGAAAACCTCCCACTTATAATAGCCAGTTTTCCCATAAGAGTTTATGTATCTATGCTCGTAAAGATAGTTTTCATCCTTGTATTTATTCAAATCATGAAACATCGTACCGTTCTTCATATTATGTCCATAAAGAATGATATGATTGTCTGCAAAACCTTCCTGATTGCGATAATCCATAAAAATACTTCCCTGAATGGATGAAGTATTGTTATAATCATTCGTTAAATAGTAACTGTTATCATCACCCTGTACAACCGGGTAGTCAATTGCTGTTCCATCAATGGTGATCCATCCAACAGTTTCATCATTCTTCTCTTCCAACTTAGAAAAATCAAACCTACCCGCATCAGGTATTGATATAGCCTCTTGTTTATCTAGATCCAATTGCTTCTCCAGCCTATACATTTGATATTCTTCCATCGCATATTGAAATAGATACACTCCAGACCAGCAAAAAATAATCAGAAGTCCTAAACCAAGTAACTTTGAAAAGATTGTACGACTGCGCTTCATGTTCTCAACACACCCACCAAAATTTTTTTAGTATAATTTAATTTTAATGAGTGATTTTTCAGAATACAAATTAATTGAGATAAAAACAAAAACCTCCTATTACGGATTACGTAACAGGAGGTTTTGTATGACATATCGTATTTTCTTCAATTCTCAAGCGTCCTTGGAATTTATGAAGAAAGGTCTGCCTATGTCAAATTATTTTTTCAAGTTGTAGAAAGATTGAAGACCTTTGTATTCAGCTAAATCGCCAAGCTCATCTTCGATACGAAGAAGTTGGTTGTATTTCGCGATACGGTCTGTACGGCTCATAGAACCAGTTTTGATTTGGCCAGCGTTTGTTGCTACTGCGATGTCAGCGATTGTAGAATCTTCTGTTTCACCGGAACGGTGGGATACAACTGCAGTGTAACCAGCGCGTTTAGCCATTTCGATTGCATCGAAAGTTTCAGTTAAAGTACCGATTTGGTTAACTTTAATTAGGATAGAGTTAGCGATACCTTTTTCGATACCTTCAGCAAGCTTTTTAGTGTTTGTAACGAACAAGTCATCACCAACAAGTTGTACACGATCGCCAATGCGCTCAGTTAACAATTTGTGGCCTTCCCAGTCGTTTTCATCTAAACCATCTTCAATAGAGATGATTGGGAATTCGTTGATTAATTCTTCATAGAAGTTAACCATTTCTTCAGAAGAAAGACCATTGCGGCCTTCGCCTGCTAGATCGTATTTCTTAGTTTCTTTGTTGAAGAACTCAGAAGAAGCTACGTCCATTGCAAGGTAGATATCTTTACCAGCTTCGTAGCCAGCTTTAGTGATTGCTTCAATGATTACTTCAAGAGCTTCACGGTTAGAACCAAGGTTTGGAGCGAATCCACCTTCGTCACCTACTGCAGTGTTTAAGCCTTTGTCATGAAGAACTTTTTTCAAGCTGTGGAATACTTCAGCACCCATACGGATTGCTTCTTTAAAAGTTGGAGCTCCAACAGGCATGATCATGAATTCTTGGAAGTCAACGTTGTTATCAGCGTGAGAACCACCGTTGATGATGTTCATCATTGGAGTTGGAAGCTGTTTCGTGTTGAATCCGCCAAGGTAACGGTATAAAGGAATGTTTAGGTAATCAGCAGCAGCGATTGCAGCAGCCATGGAAACACCAAGAATTGCGTTCGCACCTAATTTACCTTTGTTTTCAGTTCCATCAAGGTCGATCATCGCTTTATCGATTCCAGCTTGATCAAGAACATGCATACCGATGATTTGTTCAGCAATGATATTGTTTACGTTATCTACTGCTTTTTGAACACCTTTTCCAAGGTAACGGTCTTTATCGCCATCACGAAGTTCTACTGCTTCGTATTCACCAGTGGAAGCACCACTTGGTACCATAGCACGGCCGAATGCGCCAGATTCTGTTTCAATTTCTACTTCAACTGTTGGGTTACCACGGGAGTCTAATACTTCACGTGCATAAACGTCAATAATAATTGGCATTAAATTTCTCTCCTTTTATTTGGAAAATAAAGTACTTTTATAGTTTGTACAACTTACTTTTTAATTAAAGATTTTCCTGTCATTTCTTTCGGTTGCTCTACATGCAATAATTCAAGCATTGTTGGAGCTAAATCACCCAAAATTCCACCGTCACGAAGTTCTACCTCTTTATCAGTGACGATCACTGGAACAGGGTTTGTTGTATGTGCCGTCATCGGATCTCCATCTGGAGTGATTACCTCATCAGCATTACCATGGTCAGCTGTGATAATGGCTTTACCACCCATAGATAGGATTTTATCGACGATTTTTCCAAGGCATTCATCCACAGTTTCAATTGCTTTGATTGTTGGTTCAAGCATTCCGGAGTGCCCAACCATATCAGGGTTAGCAAAGTTTAGGATGATTGCATGATGATTATCTTCATCCAATTCCTTCATAAGGGCTTCAGTCACTTCATAAGCGCTCATTTCAGGTTTAAGGTCATACGTGGCAACCTTTGGAGAATTAATCAAAATACGTTTCTCACCTGGGAATTCAGCTTCACGTCCACCACTCATAAAGAAGGTAACGTGTGGATATTTTTCAGTTTCGGCAATGCGAAGCTGTTTTAAGTTGTTTTGTGATAAGACTTCACCGATTGTGTTATCCAGATTTGTTGGTTTAAATGCAACATATCCTTTAACAGTTTCACTAAAGTGAGTCAAGCAAACGAAATACAAATTCTGCGGGAATCCAGGACCTCTGTCAAAGCCTCGGAAATCATCATTTGTAAATACGTTTGAAATTTGGATAGCACGGTCAGGGCGGAAATTATAGAAAATAACAGAATCATTATCTTCAATTTTCGCCACGGGCTGTCCATCAGCTTTCGTGATAACAGATGGTAGAACGAATTCATCAAAAATCCCATTACGGTAGGAATCCTCTACTACTTCCATTGCGGAAGAATAAACAGGTCCTTCACCATACGTCATGGAACGATACGTTTTTTCTACACGATCCCAGCGTTTATCACGGTCCATGGAGTAATAACGTCCAGAAATAGTGGCGAACTGGCCGACACCAATTTCTTTAAACATATTTTCAGTTTGTTGAATGTATTTTTCAGCAGTTTGAGGACCAACATCACGTCCGTCTAAAATGCCGTGTACATAAACATTCGTAAAGTTTTCCTTAGCGCACAAGCGAAGTAAAGCAAATAAATGCTGAATATGGCTGTGTACTCCACCATCAGATAATAAACCCATTAAGTGAAGAGCCTTATTATTTTCTTTCGCATGTTGAATCGCGCCTAAGAAAGTTTCATTCTTTTCGAATTCACCCTCACGAATCGCAAGGTTTACACGAGTTAAGCTTTGATAAACAATCCGGCCAGCACCGATATTTAAATGGCCAACTTCTGAGTTACCCATTTGTCCTTCCGGCAAACCAACTGCTAAGCCACTCGCTGTCAGGTGATTATGTGGATACTCTGCCCAATAACGGTCAAAGTTAGGCTTTTTAGCCTGTGCCACAGCATTACCCTGTGTTACATCTCGAGATCCAAACCCATCGAGAATGATTAACGCTACTGGTTTCTTACTCATTTAGAAACAGCCTCCAATAATCCTAAGAAAGAAGTTGGTTCAAGGCTTGCTCCGCCAACTAAAGCACCATCGATATTATCTTCTGAAAGATATTCTTTGATGTTTTCAGGTTTAACAGAACCGCCATATTGAATCCTAATTGCTTCTGCCACATCAGTTGAAAAGCTATCAGCGATTGTTTGACGGATATGACCGCAAACTTCATCAGCATCAGCTGCTGTGGAAGACTTTCCTGTACCAATTGCCCAGATTGGTTCATAAGCAACAACTGTTTTCTTAGCTTGTTCTTCAGTTAGGCCCTGAAATGCCTTTTTAATTTGATCAGCTACAAGAGCTTTCGTTTCACCAGCTTCACGCTGCTCCAAAGTTTCCCCACAACACACAATAGGGATTAAATTGTGCTTAAAAGCAGCTAATGTTTTCTGGTTAACTGATTCATCTGTTTCATTGAACATTTCACGACGTTCGGAATGTCCAATGATAACATAGTCTACCCCTAAATCAGAAAGTGCTTCCGGGCTTACTTCACCCGTATATGCGCCACTTTCTTTAAAGTGCATATTTTGTCCACCAACTTTAAGATCCGTTCCTTTTGTTGCTTTTACAAGCGATTCAAGAAATAGCGGAGAAGAACACACAACCGCATCCACTTTTTCTGGAGAAGGAATGGAACCTTTAACTTCATCTACAAATTGTAAAGCTTCGCCAACCGTTTTATTCATCTTCCAGTTTCCTGCGATAATTGGTTTACGCACTTTTCTCATCCTCTCGTATGTGTCCGTATAATGTATTTATTTGTCGTTTAACGCTACCACACCAGGAAGCTCTTTACCTTCCATGAATTCTAAGGAAGCACCGCCTCCAGTAGAGATGTGGCTCATTTTATCCGCAAGGTCGAACTTTTCTACTGCCGCAGCTGAGTCCCCACCACCAATTACGGAGTATGTATTTTCCGCATTTGCAAGTGCTTCTGCTACTGCTTTTGTACCGCCAGCGAATTTATCAAATTCGAATACACCCATTGGTCCATTCCAGATCACGAGTTTGGAATTTTTAATAGTGTCTTCATATAATTTTGCAGTCTTTGGTCCGATATCAAGCGCTTGCCAATCAGCTGGAATCGCATCAATATCTACCACTTTAGACTCTGTATCAGGTGAAAATTCTTTTGCAATAACCGCATCCACCGGCATTAAGAAGTTAACACCTTTTTCTTTTGCTTTATCCATAAAGGATTTAGCCAATTCAATCTTATCTTCTTCTAAAAGAGATTGACCAATTTCATATCCTTGAGCCTTGATGAACGTATATGCTAGTCCACCGCCAATGATTAGGTTGTCCACTTTCTCAAGAAGATTATCAATTACACCAATTTTATCTTTTACTTTTGCTCCACCAATAATTGCTGTGAATGGACGTTCTGGATTAGAAAGAGCTTTTCCAAGCACTTCTAATTCTTTTTCCATAAGCAATCCGGCTACAGCAGGGATATGTTTTGCAATTCCTTCTGTGGAAGCATGCGCACGGTGAGCTGCACCGAATGCATCATTTACATACACATCTGCAAGATTAGCAAATGCTTTTGCCAATTCTGCATCGTTCTTTTCTTCACCAGGATAGAAACGTACGTTTTCTAGAAGAAGTACATCGCCATCTTTCATCTGCCCGATTTCAGCTTGTACAGCTTCTCCGTATGCTTCATCCGTTTTCTTAACATCTTTGCCAAGCAATTCGCCTAAACGCGCTGCAACAGGAGTTAAGCGTAACTCTTCTTTTACTGCACCTTTTGGACGGCCCAAATGGCTTGCAAGAATTACTTTTGCGCCTTTTTCAATTAAAAGTTGAATAGTCGGTAAAGCTGCACGAATTCTTGTGTCATCTGTTACTTTGCCATCTTGCATTGGTACGTTAAAATCAACGCGGCAAAATACTTTTTTTCCTTGTACATCAATGTCTTTAATCGATTTTTTGTTCACTTAAATGAACCTCCTTTAAAATAAGGGACCAGCTAAAGACTTAATCAGGTCTGCCCAAACTCTGATTAATTGCCGTTAAAATAAAACAGGGAGAAAGGGGAATTTTCCCCTCTCCCCCTTAAACAAATTCATTATACCTTTAATAAGGTTTTCTATCTACTACGTAAAGATTAAAGACCTTTTTTAGCAATGTAAGCTGCAAGGTCAACTACACGGTTGGAGTAACCAGTTTCGTTATCGTACCAAGAAAGTACTTTAACCATGTTGCCTTCCATAACCATTGTAGAAAGAGCATCAATAGTAGAAGATTGAGTAGTTCCATTGTAGTCACGAGATACTAATGGAAGTTCGCTGTACTCAAGAACTCCTTTTAATTCACCTTCAGCAGCTGCTTTCAATGCTGCATTGATTTCTTCTGCAGTTGCTTCTTTTTCTAATTCAGCAACAAGGTCAACAACAGAAACGTTTGGAGTTGGTACACGCATAGCCATACCGTTCAATTTACCTTTCAATTCAGGTAATACTAGAGCAACAGCTTTAGCAGCACCAGTAGTTGTAGGGATCATGCTTTCAGCAGCAGCACGAGCACGACGGTAGTCTTTGTGTGGCAAGTCTAAGATTTGTTGGTCATTTGTGTAAGAATGGATTGTAGTCATCATTCCGCGTTTGATACCGAAGTTATCGTTCAATACTTTTGCAAATGGAGCCAAGCAGTTTGTAGTACAAGATGCATTAGAGATTACATCATGGTTAGCTGCGTCATATTTATCTTCGTTAACACCCATAACGATTGTGATATCTTCATCAGATGCAGGTGCAGAAATGATAACTTTTTTAGCGCCAGCTTCAAGGTGTTTTGCAGCATCTGCGCGTTTAGTGAAACGTCCAGTAGATTCTACAACGATATCTACTCCAAGATCTCCCCAACCAAGTTGAGCTGGATCTCTTTCAGCAAGAACTTTTACACGTTGTCCAGCTACTACTAAGTAGTCTCCGTCAACTGTTACTTCTTGATCTAAAGTTCCATGAACGGAATCATATTTTAAAAGATGCGCAAGCATTTTTGCATCAGTTAAATCGTTAACTGCTACAACTTCTACTTCCGGATTATTTAACGCCGCACGGAATACGATACGTCCAATTCTACCAAAACCATTAATACCTAATTTTACTGCCATTAGAAGGTTCCTCCTTTTGGAATCTTAGAAATAGATTTTAAATTATATTCAAAAGGGTGTTATCCCTTAAGTAACTGTAGTGCCGCACCTTCATCCGTAATTAAAATCGGTTTTTTAGGTGCCATTTTGATATAGGCTTTTATTGCCTTAGCTTTTGAAGCTCCGCCAGCAACGGCGATTACATGTTCCGCGTTAACCAGATCATCTAATTGAAGGCCGATTGTATGGACTTTTTGTATTATGTTGCCATCTTCATCGTAATAATATCCAAACGCCTCTCCAATTGCCTTTTTATTCTCAAGCTCCTGGAGACTGTCATCGGATGATTTCCTTCTTTCAGCCATTGTTTTGGCTTCCCCTATACCATGAAGAACGATATTGGCTGATTTCAACAAATTCAATACCTCATGTATAGCAGGTTCACTGGTTAGCGTATTGTATGCAGCTTCACTTAGGTTGTCCGGTACATACAGGACACGATATCGTGAATGCATCTTTTCTGCCATTTGTTCGCAAACTGTATTGGCCTGGTATTGAACACCCTTGCCAAGACCGCCTCTTGCTGGTACAAACAAAATGTCATCTACATCTGGAAGCTCTGAGACATCAGGTAACATTCTGCCTATTGCTGCCATTGTTGTTCCACCTGTTACGGCAATGATATTTTTACCCGTTAAGAGACTTTTCATACGCGATGCACCGGCACGTCCGAGCTCATCTATTACCCATGGGGATTGGTCACTATCACCACTAACGATGATAATTTTCTCCAAATCAAGTTTTTCCTGTAAAAGGCGCTCCATATCATCTATACCCGATAATTGCCTTATTACACCACCCAGATGGTCGAGGACCTCTTTCCCTTCATTGGTAACAGTCATTCCAGAGCTTGCGATTTGTATGAGATTTTGGTTTTTCAAAAATTCCACTTCGCTTCGCAAAATCCGCTCCGTAATGTTCAAAGTCAGTGATAAGCTTCGTCTGCCTACCGGTTGCAGAGTACGAATCGTTCTTAAGATATTGTATCTTTTTTGCATGACCTCAAATATATCTGGAATTAATTTCTTCTGTAAATGGAGTATTCCGTCCATATCTTCAAACTCCTTTTATACTTTGGTCATTTTTTGTCCTAGCAAGACGTTTAGCGTCCCAGTTTATGTAAAAAAATAGCTCCTGATGTAATTCCATTCTAACAGGAGTTTCGAATAGTTGCAAGGTTCTAAATGTGAACATCACGTTAAATAGCGGCAAATCTCATCTAGATCTATACGTCCGTATTGAATAACCTGATCATTGATTTCGACTACAGGAATCATAAGCCCATATTGTTCCAGCAATTTATCATTGGAATATATATCGACTTCAAGGAGAGTAAACGTCATTTCTCTTTGCAAAATTTTCAAAAGATCCTTTGCCTCTTCGCATAATGGGCAATTCTTTTTTGTATAAAAATGAATGATTGGTGCAATCACTTTCTTTCCCCCTGCTCTTTCTTATTTTCTACATTTATAAATTAATTATTCACTAACCTCGTATCGTTTTCTTTTTGAAGAAGATGGTATATGAAGCTGAGTCCGATATTTCGCGATTGTCCTCCGTGATACAAGAATACCAAAATCATCCTGAAGTTGCTTTGCAATTGCCTGATCGGATAAAGGCAGTGTTTTCTGCTCTGTCTTTATCAACCGCATTATTTCTTGCTTTACTTGTTCTGATGAAGAGTCCTCCAATTGATTGGTCGGGATGCTGCTCGTAAAAAACATTTTCATTTCATAAGTCCCAAATGGCGTTTCTACCACTTTGTCCCTAATCGCCCTGCTTACTGTTGACTCATGCACATCGACCATTTTAGCGATTTCCTTCATAGTTAACGGCTTCAAGTTTACACTCTTCCCAGTATCAAAGAAGACAGATTGCTTATCCAAAATGGCATGGGTTACACGACTTAAAGTCTGCTCTCTTTGTTCAATTGCTTTTTTTAACCAGTTTAGCTCCATTTTCTTTTCGTACATATACTTTTTAGTTATGTCATCACTTCCATCCTTTATAGAGGAAGTAAATTCATTCGTTTTAAATCTTCTCATTGATAAAACCTTTACAGTGGGTACTCCTTTTGAAATAGAAACACTTACGTCTGGTATGAAATATTGGAATTCACCACTATAAAAAGCTGAACCAGGTTTGGGGTTATATGCCTGTATTAAATCAAAAATGGATTGAATATCTGCAATAGTTACACCAACCAGCTTGGCAAGCTCTTTCCACTTTCTATTCACAAGCATATCGAAATGATTAATCAAAACCTCTTCTAGTGGCAGATCATCGATATCATCACGTTTAGCCTGTATGAGCAAACACTCACTTAAATTCCTGGCCCCCACTCCGGCAGGTTCCAATGCCTGCAAAACAGATAAGGCAACATCCCATTCATCCTGACTAACGACCACTAAGGATTTAGCTTCCTCAAAGGTAATACGCAAATATCCATTTTCATCGATACAATCGATCAAAAATAATAAAACACACTCTTCCCTGTCCGTTAGGACTTTAAATGGAATTTGGGCTCGTAAATAAGATTTTAATGAAACAGTCTCCTCGCTGATTTGATTGATTGAGGATTCACTATATGATTTGCCTGAGATTATCGGATACTCTTCATCTATTTCAATCAACGGATTCTCCAGCGCTTTTCCATCGATATAGGCAGCCAATTCAATTGCTGGGTATTGAAGCAAGGTTATTGCCTGATTTAATTCCGGCGTCATCGTCAGCTTTAACCTTTGTTGCAGGTACAAACCAATCTCCACATTCAAATTTCCGCCCCCTTATAACATAAACCGCTTACATTAATAGTAGTAAATAGGAAGTCAGAGAGCAAGAAAAAGGAGGATATATTTACAAAATATTGAATTGTTATAAATAAAAAAATGTCTCAGTGCTGAACCACTTATAGCACTGAGACATTTTCAACAATATTATATACGCCCTCGGAGGGAATCGAACCCCCATCGTAAGAACCGGAATCTTATGTTCTATCCATTAAACTACGAGGGCAAAATATTAGCCTACAAAATTATATTATAAGGAAGAGAAAGTCTTTTTGCAAGAACTATTCCTTAGGTTTATAAGGCTTTATGTTGGGTAAGATGGATATCAGGGATTATTTTATTTCCATACATAGAATCAAACGCAAATTAAGTGCAGACTAATCAGATAAACAAGACATCAGTCCTTAACAAAAAACATATAGTAATGTAAGCGTCTTTTGTTTGACCTTTATTGACCATAAAGTGTATGATAAAGTCAAAGCCAAATGTATTATTTTTTTACATATAAGGAGGAGAAAATAAATGAATTTAATTCCTACAGTTATTGAACAAACAAATCGCGGGGAACGCGCATACGATATTTATTCCCGTTTATTAAAAGACCGGATTATCATGCTTGGAAGTGGAATTGATGACAATGTAGCCAACTCCATCGTTGCCCAATTACTGTTCCTTGAAACTGAAAACCCAGAGAAAGATATTTATCTTTACATCAATAGCCCAGGTGGAAGCATCACAGCAGGTATGGCAATCTACGATACAATGCAATATATTAAACCACAGGTTTCTACGATCTGTATCGGTATGGCTGCTTCAATGGGTGCATTCCTTCTTGCTGCCGGCGAAAAAGGAAAGCGTTTTGTGTTACCAAACAGTGAAGTGATGATTCACCAACCGCTTGGCGGAGCTCAGGGACAAGCGACTGAGATTGAAATTGCTGCTAAACGCATTCTCTTTATGCGTGAGCGCTTAAATAAAATATTGGCTGAACGCACTGGTCAATCTTATGAAACAATTGCTCGCGATACAGAACGTGATAACTTCATGACAGCTGAACGTGCGGTTGAGTACGGATTAGTTGATAAAATTATCACCCGCAATGTAGTAGAAGAAAATAAAAAATAAGAAACTGATTAAGAGCTGTCGAGATATTCGGCAGCTTTTTTGTTTTATCAAAAAAATAATGTAGATATCCCCCTTTACTCCCCTACCCCACAATCTTTTAGTTCTCTAATTGTTTATCACTTTACCAAATTAAAGTTTGGTGTTAATATGAAAGCACAATTTAATAATTAGTCATTCTGAAAGAGAGTTTATTGTGTTGAATTCATACTTACCATCTCAACCAATACAGCCACCGGAATGATCAAATTATAATTCGGGTATAGATTTATAACGATTTGGACCACTAGCAATAATTAATCTTATTATATTTTTCGCATATCTTGAAAACAGAAGGAGTCTTTCATCATGAATAATAAAAAATGGGGATTTTGGATCTTAACCATGTTTGTTGTCGGCAACATGGTTGGCGGAGGAATATTTATGCTGCCGGCAAACCTGGCTGGTGTCTCTAGTCCGTTTGGAGCATCAATGGCTT
Source organism: Pradoshia sp. Z6_59 (assembly GCF_058267515.1). Lineage (NCBI taxonomy): Bacteria > Bacillati > Bacillota > Bacilli > Caryophanales > Bacillaceae > Pradoshia > Pradoshia sp. Z6_59. Next base: position 30,396 of record NZ_JBZCPP010000003.1, on the reverse strand, counting down.
GGATCTTAACAGGAGCTGGAGTTTTAATGGTCGCTCTTGTATTCGGAAATTTGGCAATCAGAAAGCCCGAATTAAAAACGGGACCGCAAAGCTATGCTCAAGCTATGTTCAGTTCACCAAGAAAAGGGAAAATTGCTGGTTACAGCATTGCTTGGGGTTACTGGGCTGCTAACTGGGCAGCAACGGCATCAGTTATTATCTCGTTTGCCGGGTACTTATCTACCTTCTTCCCAATTATGCAAAGCCAGTACATCCTTTTTTCAAGCGGCAATTTTGATCTGGAATTAGGGAAATTCTTAAACTTTATGGTATGTACAGTTATGCTGTGGGGCATTCACTTTATTCTCTGCAAAAGCTTTAACAGCGCTGGAAAAATCAATTTGCTGGCAACCATCACAAAGGTAATTGGTTTCGCACTTTTTATCGTAGCAACCATTTTTATATTTGACTCTGCTAATATAATGAACGGTAAAGAATTTATCGATGCTTCTGGGGTTTCCCATACATTGGGTGGACAAGTAAATAACGCAGCTATTGCCACGCTATGGGCCTTTATTGGAGTAGAAGCAGCAGTGATGCTATCCAATCGGGCAAAGTCTCAGACTGATGTGAAAAAAGCGACTATCACCGGACTTATTATTGCCATTGCGATCTATATCGGAATAACATTATTAACAATGGGCGCATTATCCCAAGAGGCACTGCAACAGTCACATAAACCTTTGGTTGATGCTCTGCAGGCTGCAATCGGATCTAGCGGTGCTTATATTCTAGGATTCCTTGCCTTAATTTCATTATTCGGATCCACAGTCGGTTGGATTGTCGTTAGCTCCGAGGTACCTTATCAAGCTGCTAAATCCAACTTATTCCCGGCATTCTTCGGAAAAACGAATAAAAAAGGGAGTCCAGTCAATTCTTTGACTATCACGAACCTATTAACGCAATTCTTTTTATTCGCTACTGTTTCCGGAACGATTATGGAAGCTTATGAATTTGCAATGGTCGTTGCTACTCTAGCTTACCTAATTCCGTATTTTGTTAGTGTTCTTTATCAAGTGAAGTTGATTATTACCGGTGAAACTTACACAGGGATGAAGCGATCACGATTGATAGATGGCATAATTTCCATAGTGGCTCTTGTATATACACTATGGGTAATTAAAACCGGAACAGCCGACTTAAAAACATTCTCGCTCGGTATAGGATTATTCATCCTCGGACTTGTTCTCTATCCAATCCTTATGAAAAACAAGAAACCAAAAGAACTTTCTAGAAGTTTGACAGAAGATAGATAATCATAAGACGAAACCACTCTTTTAAAAAGAGTGGTTTTTTTATGCCTAATTACCTACTTCTTTTTCCCCAACCACTCCTATTCTACCATTTTCAACTATTAAAGAGGTTTTTAACAGAATAGTTAGAATATTATAGATTGTTAATTAAAATTAAGAGGAGGAAACCATTTGCGGGGAAAATCTATTTTGGCATCAGCCTTCGCTGCTGCTTTAACATTCAGTGCCTTTGCACCAGCCACTTCTGCTCACCAAGTTTCGACAACAAGTAACCATACAACCGAGACCAATCATAATCATTCAGTTACCTATACAGGAAGCACTTTTGATTTAAGCATTGCCAACGAAGAACGATTAATTAAAATGCTGAAAAAAGAAGGCACCATCAAGAAAAATGCAACAGATAAAGAAGCACAGGCACAGTTGAAAAAGTACTTAAAGAAAAAAGAAGAAAACGCTAAAAAGGACTCATCAAAAAAATTCGATAAGCAAATGAAAGAATTGCAAAAGAAATGGAATAAGAAGAAAAAAGGTAAAAAACCAGGCAAAGGCTCCAAACCTAATAATGGTGTTGTTCAACCAGTAAAGGAAGAAAAATATAAAGGGTCTGTCCAAAAGGATAAAGTTTTGGTACTGATGATTGAATTCCCTGATTACAATGGTGACAATGTCAGACCAGAGGATACAGACATGTACTACAAAGATTATACTAAGGATCATTATCAACAAATGATTTTTGGTAAAAAGGGATATACAGGTCCTAACGGCGAAAAGCTAATTTCCATGAAGCAATATTATGAACAGCAATCTGGCGGTAGCTATACCGTAGATGGTGAAGTAGCTGGTTGGTATATGGCTAAAAAACCTGCCGCTGACTATGGTGGAAATACTCCGACACCTGATGGAAATGACAAGGATGCACGCAGCCTTGTAAAGGAAGCACTTCAAGCAGCAGCAAACGATCCAAATGTTGACCTTTCTGAATATGACCAAGAAGATCGCTACGACTTGGATGGGGACGGAAATAAACGCGAACCAGATGGATTAGTCGATCACTTAATGATTGTCCACTCTGCTGTAGGTGAAGAAGCAGGTGGCGGTACACTGGCTGGAGACGCAATCTGGTCCCATCGTTCTAATTTGGGAGGGGTATTCCCGATCGATAACACGGAAACAGACCTTCCATACTGGAACGGACAAATGGCTGCTTTCGATTACACAATTGAACCAATTGACGGAGCTGCCGGGGTATTTGCCCATGAATACGGTCATGATTTAGGTCTACCGGATGAATATGATACGCAATACTCAGGATCTGGTGAAGCCATCGGCTATTGGTCAATTATGGCAAGCGGCAGCTGGGCAGGTAAAGTTCCAGGCGGAGAACCAACTGGATTCAGCCCATATGCAAAAGAATATCTTCAGGAGAGCCTTGGAGGGAACTGGCTAAATTACGCAGAGGTCGATTTGGATGATCTGAATAGACGGGGATCTGAATTCCTTCTCGATCAAGCTAACACAAAAGGAAGAAATCTGGATGCACTTAAAGTGAATTTGCCCCAAAAGAAAACAACAGTAAACACTCCTTATAGCGGGAAGTATGAATACCATAGCGGAAAAGGGAATAACCTAAATAACTCCTTGGTTACTTCTCTTGATTTAACAAATAAAACGGCGGCCCAATTATCTTTCAAGACTTGGTATCAAATAGAGCAGGATTGGGACTATGCATCTGTTCAAGTGCGTGAAGAAGGACAAACAAACTGGACAGGGTTAGCAGGGAACATAACTACTTCTACTAATCCACATGAACAAAATCCTGGAAACGGAATAACAGGAAACTCAAACGGATGGGTAGATGGTATCTTTGATTTAACAGCCTATGCTGGTAAGAAAATTGAATTGCGTTTTAATTACTGGACTGATGTAGCAGCTATTGAACCAGGCTTTTATGTGGATGATATTACAATTACTGCCGATGGACAGGAACTCGTAAAAGATAATGCAGATACTTCAACCTCTGTCTTTACATTAGATGGCTTCACAAAGAATGAAGGCTTCTATACAAGTGACCAATACTATTTGGCAGAATGGCGGAATCATCAGGGAGTCGATTTGGGACTTGCTCATATCAAACGCGGAGCCAGCCTAATGAAGTATGATGGCGGATTAGTGGTTTGGTATGTGGATGACAGCTATTCAGATAACTGGACAGGCACTCACCCGGGCGAAGGCTTCCTTGGAGTAGTCGATGCTGACCAAGGAACATTAAAATGGAGTGACAAATCCTTAGCTGCAACTCGTTATCAAATTCATGATGCTGCATTTAGATTAGATAAAACAGATAAAATGTATTTGGATTATAAGAGTGTAAATGGTTTAACATTGTCAGATTTTGATACGAAACCAGTTTCTGTGTTTGATGATAGCAAAAATTATTTAAACCCTGGCAAACCGGACGCGGGACGGAATGTTCCTGAGTTTGGCGTAAAAATCAAGTTAACGGGTCAAAGTAAAGACCGTACTGTCGGAAAAATTCTTATTAGTAAATAAAGCAGAAAAAGAGGCGGCTCATAGATAGCCACCTCTTTTCTGTTTGTATCCTAACGGTTCTGCATTTTACTACTCTTTTGTCATAAATGCTTCTAAAACCTGTATAGCCTCTTCTTCATCCTGACCATCTGCTGCAAGGGTCACTGTCTTACCTGATCCAATCGCCATACTCATTAATCCCATAATACTTTTTACATTGACCTTCTTTTCTCCATCTATAAAAAATATATCAGATGAAAAACGACTTGCCTCTTGAACAAATAGAGCAGCCGGGCGTGCCTGTAAGCCTGTTTTAAGCTGTACAGTGACTTCTTTTTCAATCACAGCGATTCCCCTCCATTAAATATTATTTATATCATAATGCTTGGAATACTTATTTAGATTCACCAGCTCGCAGCTTTTCGGCAATTTCATCTATTTTACGTAGACGATGATTAATACCCGACTTGCTTATTTTATCGCTTGAAACCATTTCCCCAAGTTCTTTTAGGGTTACATCTTGGTATTCGACACGCAGTCTTGCAATTTCACGTAGCTTATCAGGCAATATATCCAGACCAACAGTATTTTCAATATAACGTATATTTTCAACCTGGCGCAATGAAGCGCTGATAGTTTTATTCAAGTTTGCAGTTTCACAATTTACAAGTCGATTTACAGAATTTCGCATGTCTCTTACAATACGAATATCCTCAAATTTCAAGAGCGCATTATGCCCTCCAATAATATTCAGGAATTCAGAAATCTTTTCCGCTTCCTTCAAATAGGTGATAAATCCCTTTTTTCTTTCGAGTGTTTTGCTTTTTAATCCGAATGAGTTCATCAACTCACACAATGAATCATTATGCTCTTTATATAAAGACGATATTTCTAAGTGATAAGAGGAAGTCTCAGGATTATTAACTGATCCGCCTGCAAGGAATGCACCACGTAAATATGATCGTTTACAACATTTCTTGTGAATTAGTTCCTCGGATATATCATGGATAATCGTAAATCCATTTTCAATGATATTCAGGTCTGTAAGTACTTCCTTCGCTTTCTCAGAAAACCGTACAATATAGACATTATTCTTTTTCAGCTTCATCTTTTTACGAACAAGCAAATCAACCTGGAGATTATAAAGCTTCTTTAAAAACGTATAAATTCTCCGTGCAATGGCTGCATTTTCTGTTTGCACATCCACAATAAGATGACGATTGGAAAAGGATAAGGATCCGTTCATCCGGATTAGCGCAGATAGTTCTGACCTTGCGCAGCAATCTTTTACTTCTAAATTGGTTAATTCTTTTTTTGTTTCCGATGCAAACGACATCCCTTTTTTTACACCTCAATCCCTTTACAACTTACACTTTATTCTTTTCCTTTAATAAATTATAGATAATAGAGGCAACAACGACTGTATCATGTCTGACACGGTTATTTTGAATCGTTACAATATTATCCTTAATCACTTCCAGTCCCATTTGTTCAAGTCTGTTTATATCAAAGATAACCGGTTGGGCATATTCTTCTTTATATTTTAATTTCAAATGCGTAGGGATATCCTCTTTATTGACTAAGATTGTATCCATACACGACTCACCTAAATGCTCATTGATTACTTTCAAATGGTCACTTGCTGTATAATTCAGGGTTTCCCCAGCTTGAGTCATTAAGTTACAAATATATACTTTGGATGCTTTGGAATTTGCAATTTCAGCTGCAATTGTAGGCACAACCAAATTAGGCAATATACTTGTATAAAGACTACCGGGTCCCATTAAAATTAAATCGGCCTGTCTGATGGCCTGAATGGTTTCATGAGGAGGCTGAATATGCTCAGGACTGAGGAACACCCGCTTTATGCGTTTCCCGGAGTATGGAATTTTTGATTCACCGGAAACAACTGTCCCATCCTCGAGTTCTGCATGTAGGATTACGCTCTGATTCGCGGAGGGCAAAACCTGTCCTCTTACATTTAAAACCTTACTCATCTCCTGAATAGCATGTACAAAGTCACCTGTAATAGAGGTCATCGCAGCAAGAATTAAATTCCCTAGTGCATGACCTGATAATTGTTCTGAGCCTGTAAATCGATGCTGAAACATTTGCTCAATTAATGGCTCTACATCAGACATAGCTGCTAAAACATTCCGTATGTCGCCAGGAGAAGGGATATCCAATTCCTCTCTCAATCTGCCAGAACTGCCACCATCATCCGCAACGGTCACTATAGCGGTAATATCGAGGGGATATGACTTTAGCCCTCTTAATAGGACTGATAGGCCAGATCCACCACCTATGATCACCACTTTAGGTTGTGCTGATATGGATGTCATCGGTGCGTACCTTCCTTTTATCAATATCACGATGCGTTACACTCGTATGGTACTCATTGTTATAACGTTTACCCAGATATTCAGCTAAAGTAACGGAACGATGCTGACCTCCAGTACATCCCACAGCGATAATTAACTGGGCTTTTCCCTCACGTTTATATTGAGGAATCATAAAATCAAGTAAATCCGTCCATTTTTCAATAAACTTCTGGGTTTCACTCCATTTCATTACGTAAGAGGAAACCTCTTCATCCAGTCCAGTTTGCGGACGCATATTTTCTATATAAAATGGATTAGGCAGGAATCTCACATCAAAAACTAAATCTGCATCGATAGGAATGCCGTGTTTAAAACCAAATGACATGATATTAATCGTGAACTCCACCCGTTGATTTACGGAGAACTGTTTGGCAATTTTCTCACGCAGCTCTTTTGGCTTAAAATTTGATGTGTTGTAAATCGTTTGAGCCCGTCCTTTTAATTCCTCAAGCAAATCTCGTTCCAGTCTAATCCCTTCCAGCGGCGATCCTGATGGAGCCAATGGATGAGTACGTCTCGTTTCCTTATATCTTCTTACTAAAACGGAGTCATCCGCATCCAGGAATAAAATTTCAGGGACAAACTTAGAGGATTCGTTAAGATCATCCAAGGCTTTGAATAAGTGTTCAAAAAATTCCCTGCCTCGTAAATCCATTACTAATGCTACCTTATTCATCTTCTTTCCTGAATTGTTCATAAGCTCCATGAATTTAGGAAGAAGCGTAGGGGGAAGGTTATCCACACAGTAGAAGCCTAGATCCTCAAAGCTCTGTATCGCAACTGTCTTACCGGCACCCGACATACCCGTAATAATGACCAGCCGATTCTCCGATGCTGCAGTTTCTATTTTTTTCTCTTCCATTATTTATTCCCCGTTTCTTTCAAGCTTGTAATCGAGTAGTATGAAATCTTCTGTATATTTAAATGTACCTATTAGTATTCCTTGTCCATTCATCATATGATCCAATATTTTGCGATCTCCCTCTGCCATTGGCAATGCCTGAATATCGTTTAAAGGGTGCCATTTCAGAATTCCTTCCTCATTCTCCTGATATGCTTCTCCCTCAAATGCATAGGCACGGAAAGAAAAAAGCATCCATTCATGAACGATTTGGTCATCCTTCATATTAACCATGGTGAAAATGCCTTTTAACTCAGGACGCTCGATTTTCAAATTGGTTTCTTCATAGAATTCACGCATGACAGAGTCATGTATGGATTCTCCAGATTCCATTTTGCCGCCGGGCGCTACCCACCAATTTCTTCTTGGCTTTTGAAGCATAAGGGCCTTGCCATCTGCCATTAACATACAATTGGTTACTCTTTGCAAACTTTTTCACCTCAGTTGCTACAGCACAAATTAGATAGACTTCTCTTTATTATACTATTTTAGATGTGCATGAACAATGTACGTTAGTCATCATAATTTTTTCAGGCTACCCCTAAATTTTTCGACAAACACAAAAAAAAGCGGCATAGGTTTTATAACCTATGCCAAAAAAGTATATAAAAGGGGGTCAATTTCTTATTTTCATACTACCCCAAATGTATTGCACTTTGATTACAGCTACATTAAGTAATAATGACGTACATGTAAATTTTTTACTCAGCCTTCAAGCATTATTATTTAGCTTGTGCTTTTAATTGCTCCATCAACTCTTCTACATAATGCTGTGCGGATTGAGCGGCTATACTGCCATCACCTGTTGCTGTAACAATTTGTCGTAAATTCTTTTCACGAACATCTCCCGCAGCAAAAATACCAGGGATTTTTGTTTCCATACGGTCATTGGTTTCGATATAACCAGCTTGATTCGTAATACCGATAGTTTGGAATGGTTTTGTTAACGGAAGCATTCCAATATAAATGAATACGCCATCTGCCGGATACTCGCTCTCAGTACCATCTACAGTGGATATCAATGTTACGCTGCCAACCTTACCATCTTTCTCATTAATGCTTTTTAATGTTGTATTCCAAATGAAATCTACTTTTTCATTCTCAAAGGCACGCTGCTGCAGAATTTTTTGGGCACGAAGTTCATCCCTGCGGTGTACAATCGTTACTTTAGAAGCAAAGCGAGTTAAGTACACACCTTCTTCAACAGCAGAATCTCCTCCGCCAATCACGAAAAGCTCTTTGTTTTTAAAGAAAGCTCCGTCACAAACTGCACAATAGGAAACACCACGACCACCTAGCTCTTTTTCACCTGGTACGCCGATTTTCTTATATTCAGCACCAGTAGCAATAATAATAGTACGCGTTTTATATTGCTTGGAACCAGCATCAATGGTTTTATATTCTTTTCCATCAATAATTTGTTTTACTTCACCATAAGCATATTCTGCGCCAAATTTTTTCGCATGCTCGAACATTTTAGTTGATAGATCTGGACCAAGAATGGTTTCATATCCCGGATAGTTTTCAACCTCTTCCGTATTCGCCATTTGCCCGCCCGGAATTCCACGTTCAAGCATTAATGTCGAAAGATTGGCTCTTGAAGCATATACAGCTGCTGTCATACCCGCCGGTCCGGCTCCAATAATAATTACATCATAAATTTTTTCCTCAGACATTATGAATCACTCCTTCTTACGATAGGACTCGAAGCCTCTCTACATTCATTACATTTCTCGTCTTATCCTCGAACTAATCGTATTAAACTATACATATTAGGTCCAAAAATTTGCTCATTGCAACAATTCGGCTACAAGCTTTACATACTTAGAAAGTGTCGAGTTAGATATTCCATATCGTTCTGCCACTATTTTTTGAGATTCTTTTTCACCGCGCAGCTTGTGCCATTCGTAATCAATAGCAGCTGCCCATGCAAGTGGATTTCCGAACCGTATACCATTTTCTTTTCCTTCAGCATATACAGAAAACCATAGAAAATATAAGCCGGATTCAATCAATTTTACCGGCTGATAAAACCTGTATAATGTGTCAGCAACCTCTGCCGCAAAAAATGGACGTTTTTCGGATAGATCGATGCTATTTTTATATTCTCGTTCCATCGCTGTGAAACGTTTATTGTTCTCGTAAGAGGGGTGAGTTTTAATTTGATTGAATTCACCCGAATGACTCGCTAAAAAGAGACCAAACAATCTCTCCTCCAGATACTCACTTTCCAACTTTTTAATGATGGAAGGCGCATGCTCCTCAAATCCAGATTCCTCATCTTCTATCATTTCGCCCCATGGCTCAAGTCCCTCTTTATCCGGACTGTATTCAACCACTTTAGCCCAGGCATTTTCAGCAACTCTCTTTTGCCCGATTTGATGGGCTGATTTACTGAGCCAATAATAGAAGGTTCCGTCCCCTTCATATCCCTTTTTCTGTAGCTGGCGAAGCCAAATATATGCTTCCTCATAATAACCAGTCAGCGCAAAGGTCGCTCCTAATTTCAACCGGTGCTCATCAAGAATAGGTCTGACTTTTTTTAGGACTGCGAAAACCTCATCCAGCTTTTCCTGCTCCATCTGATAATGGTAAAAGACCATTCCATTGCACAAAGCATGCAAATTGCCGGGGTTCTTCTCAAGCACTCGATCGAGCGTCTCAAAAGCTTTCTCTGTTTTACCTACATAGAAATAAGCCAGTGCCAAATTATTATAAGCCGACCAAAATTCAGGATATAAATCGATTAATTCTTCAATTTTTTCAACGGCTTTCACAAAATTACCCGATTCAAGCAACTCACGCGCCGCCTCTTGACGCATCATTAAATCATCCTGAATCTCCAAGGTTTCTTCTGTTTCATCCGTCTCAAATGTGATTAAATCCAGCAAATCTTCTGCATCCTCACTGAATTCACCAAACTGATCTTTATTTAAATATTCGTTAGCATGCTTATAGGCCTCTTTAAATAAACCCATATGAGCAAAATTATTAGCCAGGAAATAATGGCACTCCGTCATAAACGGATCCAACTCCTGAAGAATATTCTCAAGCAGCTGATTCGAAAACTGATATTCACCTAATTCCGTACAAATCACAGCCAGCTGGCAAGCAATCATCGGCTCACCCGGTTCCAGCTGCAACGCACGGTTCATATATTTCTTAGCTCTATATAATTCCCTTCGCTGGAAAGCTTTTATTCCCTTTGTAAAATAGAACTCTCCCGTGGGGTTAAACGAAACAACTTTTGCCTTATTAGTCAAATTAAAATTATTCCCCATCTAGTCCTCCAAGCACATATACTTTAACCCTACAATTATACCATATTAAGAGAATTATAGAAAGAAAAGCGGAGGTGACTGGTCAGGCCCGACAAGCATAAGGAGAGGCACAGAGGGAGGTGCCCTACCCTCCCGTAGTGGCTATCCTTATGACTCGAGGGACTAGGAGCCGCAGCTGGATCATAAGAAAGCGGAAGGGCCTCGCCCAGGAGCGAGGAGCATAAGACAGAGGCTCGGAGGGGGACTATTAAGGAGCAAAGACTAAGAACGCCACATCGTGTGGCAACGTCTTTGTAACCTACATCCTGTAGGCCTCCGCAGAGGCTATGCTTATGTCCCGAACTCCTAGGCCCTGACGCTGGATCAGGAAGAAAAGCGGAGGCGACTGGTCAGCTGCGACAAGCATAAGTGGAGGTGCGCAGGGAAAGTGCTCTTTCTTTCCCGTAGCAGCTACACTTATGTCTCGAGCAGCTAGGAGCCGCAGTTGGATCGGATGAAAAGCGGAGGAGCCAAATTAAGGAGCAAAGACTAAAAACGCCACATCGTGTGGCAACGTCTTTGTAACCTACATCCTGCAGGCCTCCGACAAGCATCATATGGAGAGATTACATGTCAGTGGGGTTTCTGGGTCAGGAGGGGCTTAGCCCAGCCAGAGCTACTTTCCCCTCTGCCTTTTCACTCTCCTTACCCCACCTTTACCCAAGGATAGCCCGGGCATAGGTGGTCCATAGCCCCGTCAGAGATCCTTTCTCCTCTACCTTTCACCCGCCTTCGACCGACCTTTACCCGGGTATAGCCCGGGCATAGGTCGGTCATAGCCCTGGCATAGCTCCTTCGCCCTACCTTTCACCCACCCTTGACCCACCTTTACCCGGGTATAGGCAGGTTATAGGTCGGTCATAGTCCTGTCATAGCTCCTTTACCCTACCTTTCCCCTGGCTCTGACATACCTTTCACCCGGCTATGCCAGACCTTTATCCGGGTCATAGCCCTGTCATAACCACTACACACCAACACTCCCCCTGCCCCCTTCACTAAACAAAAAAACTCAAAAGGATATCATTCATCCTTTTGAGTCAGTTTCATCATCATTCTGTTTAGTAAGATGGCGGTCACGCAGGTTTTTTTGAATTTCAGAGAATGGGAGATTTTGTTCTTTTAAGAGGACAAGGACGTGAAAGAATAAATCGGATACTTCCCATTTTAATTCTTCCAGGTCGCGGTTTTTGGCAGCGATGATGACTTCGGCTGCTTCTTCTCCCACCTTTTTAAGAATCTTGTCTACCCCTTCTTCAAATAAATACGTTGTATAGGAGCCTTCGGGACGCTCTGCTTCCCGTTCAGCAATGATTTTCTCCAAATCATATAGAAAATCCTTTGCTTCATCTGCCGGCTGAATTAAATTAGCATTATCAGCCTGATACAGCGATTCCGTAAAGCAGCTTACCGTACCGTTATGACAGGCTGGGCCTGCAGGTTGAACCAATACTACTAATGCATCCTGGTCACAATCATAGCGGATTTCCCGCACGGCTTGAGTGTTGCCGCTTGTTTCCCCTTTATGCCAAAGCTCCTGGCGGGAACGGCTGTAAAACCAGGTTTCTCCCGTTTGAATCGTTTTCTCCAATGATTCCCTATTCATATATGCCAGCGTCAGGATTTCCTTCGTTTCTCCATCCTGAACAATGGCCGGCACTAATCCGTTCGCATCAAATCGTATTTTTTCTATATTCATCTCACAAGCACTCCTTGTTCTCGCAGTCTGCGTTTAACTTCCTGTACGCTTGTCTCTTTGTAGTGGAAAATGGAGGCAGCCAGTGCTGCATCTGCTTTTCCTTCTGTAAAAACCTCAGCAAAATCTTCCTTGCTTCCCGCTCCACCGGAAGCAATCACAGGGACTGTAACAGCCTCACTGATCGCTCTTGTCAGTTCAATATGGAATCCGCTTTTTTCCCCATCACGGTCCATACTCGTCAGTAATATTTCACCGGCACCGAGCGCAACGGCTTGCTTAGCCCAATCAATAGCATTTAATTCGGTTGCTTTACGGCCGCCATGTGTATAAACTCGAAAGCTTCCCATTTCCGCATCATACTTTGCATCAATAGCAAGAACGATACACTGATTTCCAAAATAGCTGGCTCCCTCAGCAATCAGCTCCGGCCGAAGCACCGCGGCCGTATTTACTGATACTTTATCCGCTCCAGCGCGTAAAATGGTCCTCATATCAGTGACCGAATTGATCCCTCCGCCAACTGTAAATGGGATACTCAGGACAGCGGCCGCTTCCCGAACCACTTCCACCATCGTCTTTCTTCCTTCATGGGAGGCCGAGATATCCAGGAAAACCAACTCATCTGCTCCTTGGTCATCGTACATTTTCGCCAATTCAACAGGATCACCTGCATCCTGAAGTCCAAGGAACTGAACCCCCTTCACAACGCGCCCCTCTTTTACATCCAAACAGGGAATAATTCGTTTCGTAATCATTAGGATTCAACCGCCTTTGCTAAGGCCTGCGCCAATGTAAAGCGATTTTCATAAAGCGCCTTCCCAATGATGACTCCTTCAATTCCATCCGCTTGATAGGCCTGTAACGCAGCGATATCCTCAAGCTGACTCATTCCTCCTGATGCGATGACATTCTTTCCGGTTGCGCGCGCAAGTTCAGCTGTTGCCTCTACATTGGGACCATTAAGCATTCCGTCATTGGCGATATCCGTAAAAATGAACCATTCTGCCCCTTTATCGGCAAAATACTTACCTAAGTCAACGACAGTCCAATCACTTGTTTTCAGCCAGCCGTCAGTAGCCACTTTGCCGCTTTTACCATCCAGACCTATAGCAACTTGCCCCGGATATTGCTGTATCATCCGTGTTGCAAATTCTGGCTCTCTTACAGCCACGCTGCCAAGAATGACACGCGATATACCATTCTCCAAGTAACGGGCTACCTGTTCCTCATTGCGAATCCCACCGCCGACTTGAATCGATACACCCTTTAATTCCCGAGCTGCCTTTAAGACGTATTCCTCATTAACCGGATTTCCCTCTTTGGCACCATCCAAATCAACCATATGAATCCATTTGGCTCCTAAAGTAGAGAAGGACTTGGCCATTTCAAATGGAGAGTCTCCATAAACTGTTTCCTGTCCATAATCCCCCTGCAGAAGACGGACACATTTACCGCCTCTCATATCAATTGCCGGATAGATTGTAAAATTCGTCCCCATCACTTATCCCCCGCCTTCTCTATTACCAGTTTCACAAAATTCCCAAGCAAACCTTTTCCCATCTGTCCACTTTTTTCAGGGTGAAATTGCATTCCCATCACATTCCCTTTTCCTACTATTCCGGGTACCTCGACATCATACATTGCTGAAGCAATCAATTCCGCTGAGTCCTTTATTTGGGCATAATATGAATGGACAAAGTAGACATAATCCTCTTCCAATCCGTCAATTAAAGGATGCACATTCCTAAATTGCAGTTTATTCCATCCCATGTGAGGAACTTTATAGGTTTTACCGGTTTGATCAATTCCCGTAAATTTAGCAATATGTCCATCCAAGAAACATAGCCCCTCGGAATAACCGTGTTCATCACTGCTCTCGAACAAAAGCTGCATTCCAAGGCAAATGCCGAGCAAGGGCTTACCACTTTCTACATACTCTTTTAAAAATACGTCCAATTTCTGCTCTTTTAATGCAGTTATTGCATCTCGAAAAGCACCCACACCGGGTAAAATTAACCCATCACAGCCGGCCAATACAGCTGGATCACCGCTTATCACAGGATCCGCTCCCTGCCTGTCCAGTGCATTATAAACACTGAATAAATTTCCCATCCCGTAATCAACGATTCCAATCAAAACTGCCACCCCTCTCCACTTAGAGCATTCCTTTTGTAGATGGAATTCCTTTCACCCTCGGATCGTGCGATGTCGCTTCATCAAGCGCACGGCCCAGTGCTTTAAAAATAGCTTCAACAATATGATGGGAATTACGGCCATAATGGACGATGACATGAAGATTCATCTTCGCCTCAATCGCAAGCTTCCATAGGAATTCATGTACTAGCTCTGTATCAAAGGTTCCAATCATCGGTGCCGGTATGTCTGCTCTAAATTCAAGATGCGGCCGATTGCTCAAATCAACAACGACCTGCGCCAGTGCTTCATCCATTGGAACAAAGGCATTTCCATATCGCTTAATCCCTCTTTTATCTCCAAGCGCCTGATTTAACGCCTGCCCTAAACAGATACCAATATCCTCTGTCGTGTGATGCCCATCCACTTCTATATCTCCATCCGCATCTACTCGTAAATCAAAATGGCCGTGTTTCGCAAATAGGTCCAGCATATGCGAGAGAAACGGCACACCTGTTGAAAGCTCAGTCTTCCCTTCACCATCAAGACCCAGAGCAAGCTTGATTTTCGTTTCATTCGTTCTTCTTTCTATTTCGGCAGTACGTTTCATTGACCTTCCTCCTTCGAAATAAATCGCGATTCCACGGCCCGCGCATGAGCCTCTAAACCTTCTAATCTAGCAAAAGCAGCGATTTTAGATGCATTAGCCTCAAAATCTTGTTGACTGTACATAATTAAGCTCGTTTTCTTTTGAAAGTCATCTACATTCAACGGACTTGAAAAACGGGCTGTACCATTTGTAGGCAGTACATGATTGGGACCTGCAAAATAATCGCCAACCGGCTCAGAACTATATTTACCGATAAAAATAGCACCTGCATGCCGAATTGCGCCCGCCACATTCATCGCATCCGCTGTTTGAATTTCCAAATGTTCAGGGGCCAGTTCATTTACAGCCTCAATCGCCTCTTCCAATGTGTTTGCTACGTAGATACCGCCAAAATTGTTCCAGGCAGCAAGTGCAATCTCTTTACGCGGTAACAAGGCTAATTGTCTCTCTACTTCTACTTTGACCTGGCTCGCCAATCTTCGGCTCGTCGTAATCAGCACACTGCATGCCCGTTCATCATGTTCAGCCTGCGATAGCAAATCCGCTGCAACATGCCGAGCCTCTGCCGTTTCATCAGCAAGTACCGTAATCTCACTGGGGCCGGCAATCATATCAATATCCACATCCCCATATACTTCCCTTTTGGCAAGAGCGACATAAATATTACCCGGTCCAGTAATTTTATCTACTTTTCCGATTGATTCCGTTCCATAAGCAAGAGCTCCGATTGCCTGGGCGCCGCCTACTTTATAAATTTCAGTGATACCTGCAATATGTGCAGCAGCCAGCACGGAGTCAGGTAATCTCCCGTCCATCCCAGGTGGCGATACCATGACGATCCGTTTTACACCGGCCACTTTAGCCGGGATGGCATTCATTAATACGGAGGATGGGTAGGCAGCCGTACCGCCTGGGACATAAATGCCAACTGAATCCAGCGGAGTACGCTTTAAACCAAGCATAGTTCCCGTCACGGACATATCAATCCATGAATTTTGCACTTGTTTTTCATGATAGCTTCGCAGATTTGAAGCAGCTTCAGTCATGATTGAAATCATCTCTTGCGGCATGCTGGCGATTGCCTTTTCCATTTCATCGTTTGTTACTTTAAGAGAATCCATCTCTGTTTGGTCAAACTTTTTTGTATAAAACAATAAAGCCTCATCTCCGCGTTCCTTTACATCCTGCAGGATTTGTTGGACAACTTTCCTTTGAGCATCAGATCCGCCATCTACCGTCCGTTTCAAGGATAAACCACTCGTTAACGATTTTATTTCCATGCCTTCTCCCTCCAATTATTCCTTCGGCTGCAAAACCTTCCCCAGTCGAGTTACCATTTCAGCGATTTCTTTTTCCTTCATTCGATAACTTACCGGATTTGCAATAAATCGTGATGTAACATTTTGGATTGCTGCATACTCGACCAGACCATTCTCACGTAAAGTTTGTCCGGTCGATACAATATCGACGATTCGATCAGCAAGGCCTATCATGGGAGCCAGCTCAATGGACCCGTTTAATTTAATAATTTCGACCTGTTCACCCTGCTCACGAAAATATTGGGAAGCGATATTTGGGTATTTACTGGCGATTTTCGGAGCAATCTTGTTCATTTCTGTATTTGGCATGCCTGCCACTGCTAAATGGCATTCACTTATTTCTAAATCCAACAATTCATACACATCACGTGCTTCTTCCATCAGAACGTCTTTACCGGCAATTCCTACATCAGCCACACCATGCTCGACATAGGTGGGAACATCCATCGGTTTAGCCAGGATAAAACGGAGATTTTCATTCTCTACATTAATGATTAATTTTCTCGTATCATCAAAATCAGGAGGAATCTGATAATCTGCTTTTCTTAATAATTCCACTGCCTCTTCCAAAATCCGTCCCTTTGGCATGGCAATCGTTAATTGATCCATTATCTCTCTCCCCCTGATCGATCTGTCATGTCAATCATAAATTCAATATTCGAAAAATTATTTGTAAATGTATTTACATCCTTTATCCCATTCACATTTTGTAAAACCACGCGCATGCCGGATTTTCGCAGCTCCTTTGCCCGATTTATTGCTTTCTGTTGCTGTACAGGATGATAAATGATGCAAAGGGGCGACTCTTCAACAGTCCTTGAATCGAGTGCCTCCAGTATGCGGTCTAATCGTAAACCAAATCCTGTGGCAGGAGCATCTGTCCCGAACTGTTTATATAGCTCGTTGTATCTTCCTCCATTTCCAAGCGGAAAGCCTACATTTTCCCCAGATACTTCAAACAAAATACCAGTATAGTAATCCATATGGCTGACAAGGGATAAATCGTACGTAATCATTTCTGTATGATCTGTTAAAAGAAGGATATCGGCCAATTTTTTCAATTCTTCGACCGCATGCTGACCAAGCTGTCCATTGGTCAGTTTTTCAGCCATTTCCAAAATCTCGCGGCCCCCTTTTAAATCAAGAAGCTGAAACAGAATCTCTTTATCCTTTAATGAAATTGGCAATTGATTCACATACTGTTTAAAACCAACATAGTTCTTTTCAAACAGGAATTTCCTCATAATCGCTGCAGTTTCTGCGCAGCCGCCAAAATGAAGTAGTAAATCCTGTACAAAGCCAATATGACCAAGCGTAATATGGAATCTTTCCAAACCTGCACATTTTAAAACATCAGACAGAAGACAAAGCACTTCAGCATCAGCAGACAGGGTACGATCCCCTATCAATTCAATCCCAAATTGCTCAAATTCTGCTGGACGTCCTCCCTCTTTTTCCTGTGCTCTGAACACATTTGCACTATAGGCGAGCCGCTCGGGATTCCCTTCCTTCAATAGATGGGAAGAAGCAACCCTGGCAATCGGCGAGGTCATATCGGGTCGCAACACCAAACTATGACCATCTTTATCTAATAACTTGAATAAATGAACATCACGAATAGCAGATACCTTACCGACCGTCTCATAATATTCGAGTGATGAAGTTTCCAAAAAATGATATCCGTATTGAACCGTTTCGTTCATCATCCTTTGTTTCATGGATTGTTTTATCTTATATAGATCCGGCAATGTATCACGCATGCCCAAGGGCTTTTCAAACATAAATAAATCCGGCATAATTAACAGTCCTTTTTTATAAGTTTTTAGAATACTTTAGTTCGCTAATATGCTAATACAATGAAGTTAAGTTAAAGTGTATCGTTCCTTCCAAATAACGTCAAGTGATATGGATATTCCTTTCCACCAATCTATCATTAGGCCTGCAAATTACACAATTAAAAACCCCGCTCTAATGAACGGGGTTACTCTCTTACCGGAAGAAGTCATCTTCCTTTTTTCTGATTTTCATTTCTTCCGCACTGTAGATGACTTTCATCGGGTTACCTCCTACAAAGGCCCCTGCAGGAACATCCTTATGAACGAGGGTACCTGCCGAAACAATCGCACCATCACCTATTTCAATTCCGGGCAGCAGAGTTGAGTTGGCACCAATCAACACTTCATCACCAATAATTACACTCCCTAAACGGTATTCGTTTATTAAGTATTCGTGCGCGAGAATTGTTGTATTATAGCCAATCACCGAGTTACGTCCAACGGTTATTTTTTCTGGAAACATAACGTCAAGCATAACCATTAAGGCGAAGGAGGTCTTCTGCCCAACCTTCATTCCTAAAAAAGTCCGATAAAGCCAATTCTTCATGCCTAAAAAAGGGGTATATCTCGCAATCTGTATAACGATAAAATTGCGGACAACCTTCCAAAAAGGAACGGTTTTATAAACATACCAAAGGGAATTGCCATCACCTTTTACCGGATAACGCTTAGTTCTTCTCATTGCTTTACAATCGTTAAGAGGTCGCGCATATTCTCAAGCATATAATCCGGCTTGAATTGCTCAAGATACTCTCTTCCCTTAATTGTCCAAGCCACCCCCGCTGTCTTCGTTCCAGCGTTTTTTCCAGCCAAAACATCATGGCTGTTATCTCCAACCATAATCGTTTCAGAAGGCTCAGATCCGATTAATTTTAACGCTAACTGGATCGGCTCTGGATCTGGCTTTGGCATTTGAACATCATCAAGTGTGACAACAACATCAAAGAAGGATTCAAGGCGGCCTTTAATCAAGCCCATCTTAACAGCATTGCGCATTTTAGTTGTTACAATACCGACTTTATATCCACTTTTTTTAAGTATTTCAATCGTCTCATATACACCTTCATATTCACGAACAAGCAAGTCATGATTGGCAAAATTATGTTCGCGGTAAAAAGCAATCATCTCATCCTTACGCTCTGAGTCCAAGCCTCCAAAGGTTTCAGCCAGGGATGGACCAATAAATTGGTAGACATCCTCACGTGAATATTGGCCCGGATAGTAATGATCAAATGTATGTAAAAATGAGGCAATAATTAATTCATTCGTATCAATTAATGTTCCATCCAAATCAAATAGTAATGTTGTGATTTTCTGCTTCACGCTGTTCTTCCTTCCTCTTTCTTAATTCTACCTTTTTCCATATAAATGCAATTGTTACGGCTAAAAGAATGGCTGTCACTAAACGGATGAGCAACAGGGGCAGAACTGGCACGCCAAGAGGGATAAAAATGACCGTATCCTCCACCACTGCATGGCAGGCGATTAGAAAGATAAAGGCGATCGTAATATCCTTTTTACTAACCCCATCTTCACGAACGGCATCAAGCATAACTCCCGCTCCATAAGCCAGACCAATGACCAAGCCCGCAACCAATGTCATGGATGTGTTTTCTTTCATCCCCAGCATCCTAGTGATAGGCTTCATCCAGTCCGAAAATTTATTTAGCCAATTAAGATCCTTCATAATTTGGATAACTAGCATCAATGGGATGACGATCAATGCCAACTTCAATGTTCCATAGGCTGCTTTTTCCATTGCCAGCAATAAAACAGGCATGATGCCTGATACCACTTCCTCAGTGCCGCCGATTCCATAATAGATTCTCTCTGATCCGCCCTGCCATACTAAATGAATGACAATGGCTGATAATAGCGCGAGCCCAATACGTGTGAGCAGGACAACCCATAGTTTAACTCCTACCTTTAACGCAACACCGGTTTCAATAAAGAGATTATGGGAAAAGGAAAGCATAACGGCAATAATAAATACTTCTTTAACAGTTAAAGAATCGAGTGCCAATATGCCCCCAATTCCGGCATAAAGATTCAAAAAGTTCCCGAGTACCAATGGAATCGCTGCGTCTCCCGGAAGTCCAATCAGTCCCATGGCAGGACTTATCAAATCAATGATCCAAGGTAATATCGGTGTATACTGAAGAATGGATATTAAAAATGTAACGGGAAAAATAATCTTCCCGAGCATCCACGTTGTTCTTAACCCAGCCATTATCCCTTTTGATATGGTATCTTTTTTCATAAATTCCACCCCTTTAGCTGTTCACGATGTACAACTTGCAAATCTGAAATTCTAAAGATGTGGTTATGAGCAATGGACATCATATGTCTAAATACTTTTTCTCTGAATACCCCATTTTCCGTCTTACAACAAGCAGGATTATTCCACCAATAATCAATGAAAGCGACAAGACCTGCGCCATTCGGAATTCACCAAACAGCATGAGGCTATCTGTTCGCATTCCCTCTATAAAGTAGCGGCCGATGGAATACCAAATAACGTATGTCAAGAACATTTCACCCTGACGCAGATTTACTCTTCTTAACAGAAGTAATAAACCAAAACCAAGGAAATTCCAAAGGGATTCGTACAAGAAAGTCGGGTGGTGATAAGCACCATTGATAAACATTTGATCAATGATGAAGTCAGGCAACATTAAATTCTCAAGAAATTGGCGGCTAACCACATCACCATATGCTTCCTGGTTAATGAAGTTACCCCATCTGCCAATACCCTGCGCGAGAATAAGAGATGGCGCTGCAATATCAGCAATTTTCCAGAAGGATATATTTCTGGAGCGGGCAAAGAAAATGGTTGTAATGACGGCCCCAATCAAAGCTCCATGAATGGCAATTCCGCCATTCCATATTTTATAAATATCGCCGAGGTGATCTTTATAATAAGACCACTCAAAAATAACATAGTAAATACGTGCACTGATAATAGAAATTGGAACCGCATAGATCAACAGGTCAACAAACAAATCTTTGTCCAACCCACGGCGTTTTGATTCACGCATGGCAAGCCAAAGCCCAATAAAGACACCCATTCCAATAATAATTCCATACCAGTAAATCTGGATGGAACCGATATGTATGGCAACACGGTCTATCGTATTCATCTACCCTAACACCTACTCTAATTATTTTTCTTTTTCAATTGCTTCATTCAATTTTTCGGTAAATTGCTGAGCTGCATTAACGCCCATTCGTTTCAGACGGAAATTCATAGCCGCCACTTCAATGATAACCGCAATATTTCGGCCCGGCCGAACTGGTATATTCATTCGGGTGATATCCGTATCAATAATTCGTACCTTTTCTTCTTCCAAACCAAGTCTATCGTAGTTCTTCTGCTGATCCCATAGCTCCAGATTGATGACAAGGGAGATTCTTTTATGGCTTCTGACTGCTCCCGCACCAAACAAAGTCATCACATTAATGATGCCTACGCCTCTAATTTCCAAAAGGTGCTCGATCAATTCAGGTGAATTTCCGACCAGTGTGTCGTCATCTTCCTGGCGAATTTCCACACAATCATCGGCAACTAAACGATGTCCTCTTTTTACAAGCTCAAGCGCAGTCTCACTTTTTCCGACTCCGCTCTTTCCTGTAATCATGACACCTACGCCATATATATCTACCAAAACGCCGTGAACAGCAGTCGTTGGAGCAAGCTTGCTTTCAAGGAAATTAGTCAGTCGGCTGGAAAAGCGGGTCGTTTTCATCGATGTTCGTAAAACCGGTACAGAAACGCTTTCAGAAGCCATCAATAACTCCTTCGGCACCTCTAAATCACGTGTGATAACGATACAAGGTGTAATATCACTGCATAGCATTTGCATTCTTGAAATTCTTTCTTCATCATTTAACTTAGAGAAAAACGATAATTCTGTCATCCCAAGGATTTGAATACGATCAGCAGGGTAATAATCGAAATAACCTGCAATTTCTAAACCAGGTCTGGAAAGATCGCTCGTAGTGATAGGTCTATTTACACCTTCTTCACCACAAACCAGTTCAAGCTGGAATTCATCAATGAGGTCGATTGTTTTAACTTTTGCCAAAAAATTCACTCCCTGATCTAGTGATTATTAAATTTGTGCTTTCATTTTATCATTATTTCCTACATAACCATACAATTACAATAATATAATTCTGGTTTTTCTAAAAAGTTAAAAGTACCATAAGGATAGGACAACTTACCTGGGGGTTTTAGAGAAATGACACTACTGATACAAAACGCAACGATTTATCAAGAGAACGTGATCCTGCAAAACGGATATATCTTAATTAAAGATAGTCAAATTATAGAAGTGGGTCTTATGGAAAACTCACCACAGCACGCTGATGAAATAATCACCCTTAAAGAGGGACAGCTGGTTCTGCCCGGTTTCATTGATATCCATATTCATGGCGCGGCCGGGGCTGATGCCATGGATGCCACAGAAGAAGCACATAGAGTCATGGCAAAAGAGCTGCCTAAAGAGGGAACCACATCTTTTCTGGCAACAACGATGACACAGGATCCTGCCAATATAAATAAAGCGTTACAAGCTATCAAAAGCTTTAAGATGAACGGCAATCCTGCCGGAGAAACTGAAATGCTGGGCGTACATTTAGAAGGTCCATTCATCAGTCCATCAAAAGCTGGAGCACAGCCATTGCATCATATCAAGAATGCAGACGTGGATTTATTTAAGGAGTGGAACGAATCATCAGGTAATGCAATCAAACTGGTCACTCTTGCTCCGGAACAGCCTGGTGCAAAGGAATTAATTAAACACCTCCGCAATTCAAATATCATTTGTTCCATGGGTCATACTAATGCTACATACCAACAGGCGTCAGAGGCGATTGAACACGGAATAACCAATGCTACACATTTATTTAATCAAATGACCGGCTTACACCATCGTGACATAGGTGCCGCTGGAGCAGCTTTGCTGCATGATCAAGTATTCGTGGAGATGATTGCGGATGGAATTCACATATCACCTGAAATGATAAAGCTTGCTCTTAAGGTTAAAGGTACAGAAAAGGCAATACTTATTACGGATGCCATGCGGGCAAAAGGAATGGCGGATGGACAATATGATCTTGGCGGGCAAGAAGTAACCGTTAAAGGCGACGAAGCGCGTCTTGCAGATGGTACTTTGGCAGGCAGTATTCTCAAAATGAACGATGCCATAAAAAATGTATGTCATTTTACCGGATATTCGCTGCAAGAAGTTGTCCAAATGGCATCAGTTAATCCAGCTAAACAGCTTAATATTTTTGATCAAAAAGGAAGTATTGCTGTTGGGAAAGACGCAGATCTTGTGATTATGGATACAAACTTTAATGTATTTACTACAATATGCCGTGGTAAAATAGCGTACAGAGGTGAAGAACAATGAATCAAACAACTATGAGAATTATCAAAGTAGACACTTATGAAGAAATGAGCCGCATTGCTGCAGAAATGTTTATCAGCAAAATTAAGCAAAAACCAGACGCAGTTCTTGGACTTGCTACCGGAAGCACCCCAATCGGTCTCTATAAAAATCTAATAGAGGATCACCAGAAAAATGGGACAAGCTATCAGCAAATCCATACCGTAAACCTGGATGAATATATAGGGCTTTCCAAAGATGATCCAAACAGCTATCACTCCTATATGATGAATAATCTATTCAAATACTTAGACATTCCACAAAATCATATTCATCTTCCACATGGGGATGCCGAGGACCTAATGCAGGAATGTGAGCGATATGAAACAGTTATAAATGACCTTGGCAATGTAGAGCTTCAGGTATTAGGAATCGGAAAGAATGGTCACATCGGCTTCAATGAACCAGGAACTCCATTTTCCAGTAAGACACATATCATTGATTTAAATGAAAGCACTCGACAAGCTAATGCCCGCTTCTTTAATCATCTTGATGAGGTTCCAAAACAAGCGATCACAATGGGCATTTCTACAATTATGAAAAGCAAAGAGATTATACTGCTCGCTTCTGGTGAAGCAAAGGCAGAAGCAACCTACAAATTGATTCACGGTGATCTAACAGAACAATTACCAGCAAGTATTCTAAAACAGCATCCGGCTGTAACCGTAATCGTAGATAAAGAGGCCGCTTCCATGCTCGATTAATCCCTTGCTTTCCACATCCTTGGTGGTATAGCACTGGCGCATTCTTACAACCATGAAGCCCGACTGATATATAGTCCACTGTAATAAAGAAATCCTGTCCTTTTTAATTTAAAACGCCACCATAGATGGTCCATTTAGATGGCTTGTCTCATATTATGGTAGTAAAAGGACAGGGGGCTTCCAAAGTTGAAGATTATGATTGATGCAGGCCATGGCTATAATACACCTGGAAAGTCATCACCGGATGGCATGAAGGAATATGAATTTAATCGAAGTGTTGCCGAATACTTAAAGGATTTATTAACCAACTATCAAGTTAATACTTTCTTTGCCCATTCGGACACAGTAGATGTTCCTTTACAGGAAAGAACGAATCGTGCAAATTCTCTCCATGTAGATTTATATGTATCCATTCATGCTAATGCCGCTGTAAATAGTGGTTGGCATAAAGCAGAAGGAATTGAAACGTATATTCATACATCAGGGCCCGCAGAAGCCCTCTCTCTTGCCACAAAAATCCAGAATAAATTGATTGCTACAACCGGTTTACAAAATCGGGGAGTTAAAACAGCTGATTTTCATGTGCTGAGCGCGACAAAGATGACAGCTGTGCTGGTTGAATGTGGGTTTATGACAAATGAAAAAGAAATAAAGCTGCTTAAAAGCGATTACTACCGAAAAAAATGTGCACAAGCAATTGCCGAATCTATCATTTCTCATTATTCATTGAAAAAGAAATTAAGCATTCCTGCCAAACAATCCGATCAAGATAAAATACTGTACAAGGTTCAGTTAGGTGCCTTTTCAGACAAGCAAAATGCAGCCAACTTAGCAAAACAGCTAAAACGTCTTGGTTTTGAAACCACTGTCATAATGGACAAGCAAGAACGCTAAAAGAACCTGAAGCCTAGTAAAAGGCTTCAGGTTCTTTATTTATCCTCCATTACACTTTCCATAATCGTACTAACCAATGAAAGAATAATCGATACCAGGAATGTCAGCCAGAAGCCGTTAATATCAAAGGCACTTCCCATTGCTGCATCCGTAATCATCAACACAATGGTATTAATGAAGAGCAGAAATATTCCCAGCGTAATAATCGTTATAGGTATCGTTAGGATAGTCACAATTGGTTTGACAATTACATTAAAGATGGATAATACAATGGCTGCAATAATGGCTGCACCAAACCCGGTTACATGAACACCTTCAAATATCTGTGTCAGCAATACGAAAACAACTGCATTAACAAGTATTTTGGCTATCCATTTCATATGTCCATCTCCTCCACTTCTTCTCTCGGCATAAAACAGCTAAGAATCGTATAGGGAATAATCAGCATAAAGCTAGTTGGAATGAGCGCGATTACAAATAGGATACGCAAAAGCTTTGAACTCATACCAAAATATTGTGAAATTCCTCCAAGGACACCCGAAACAATCTTATCTGACCTTGAACGGACAAAACGCTTTTTTTCCTTCAAAATACACTGCAGCTCCTTTAACCCATTAACTTATTGATTAATGTTTGATTTTAATATTACCGGCTCTTGATTCGGCCAAAATATGAATGGATTCCTCATAATTACCCTCTGATTTGAATCTGAGCATTTTTTGGACCACATCACTTTTTTCTTCAATGATGTGAATACCCTTCAGGTCAATATTAAAACTGCCGAGATTGGATTTTAACTCTCCATCACAACCAGTATTTGCAGGAATTTGCAGATTAATACTTCCTGCCGACGCCTTAGCTCGGATCGTTTCTCCATAACGGCCGGTTTGTTCACATTGAATGCTTCCATTAATCGTCTGGAAATCCCCTTTTCGGAAGCCTCCCTGTATTTGGATTGCACCATTCATCGTTTCGACTTCCAATTCGCCTACATCAAATCCTTTAAGATTGACAACACCATTGACTGTCTCAAATTCTGCTTCTCTTGCATTCAAATCCGTAAATTGTATTTGCCCATTACCCGTTTTGGTCATGACCGTATCGACTTTAACATTTTCACCGGTAATGGTTCCGTTAAATAGTCGAATTTTCAATTCCTCGTAGCGATTGTCTGGTACTCGAATAATTGCTTGTAATTTAATGGATTTATCATGTGCAGCAAATCGAAGTTTTCCTTCTTCAAGCGAATAAGTTACTTCTTTAAGCAGTTTTTCTCTCGCTTCGGTCGTATTTTCTGCCCTATACACCTTCGCCTGGCATTCAATCCTAATCTCGTCCTTATCCCACGGAAGGAACTGAACACTGCCGTTTGCCAGATCAACATCTATTTTTCGCAGAGATACATGGTCATGATGATAAATATGCTCGATATCAACTGCTGAGCCAAAATTAAGGTCAAAATCTACATCTTTTATCTTTTTAACCACATCGTCTACGATTCCCAATAGTTTATCCATTGTAGATGCAGACTTTTTAGATGGTGACCCCTTATATTCTGATTCACTTTGGTTTACAACCGTTGATAGTTCACTGGTCTCTGTCTTCTGCTCATCTTCTTTAATCAGTTTGTCTTTCTTTTCAATTTGCTCAAGCAATAATAACGCTTCATCTGCGTTAAGCAAGCCTTCCTTCACCATTTCCAAAATTCTTTTTTTCTCTTGATTCATTCTTACCAGCTCCCTTTTACATGGTATGTACCTATCAATCCTTTACTAGTTTAATACCCTGAATGACATTCCAAATCATCACAATAAAGCTAATCAAACCTAAAAGAAACATAGCCAGTATAGCTGTATAGGGCAAGGCCGTTATTTCCGAACTCGAAGCAAGCTGAGTTAGAAATACAAAGAACACGATAATGCCCATGACGAATGGAAATAGATGTGAGATTAAAGCTCGTTTAGCATGCCCTTTTAGCTCAAAATCATCTCCAGCTACGAAATAAATAACCGTAGGAAAGATGAATCCTAAAAAGAAGAAACTAAAATAACATAGAGCAGCCAGAAATCGATTAGTTGTTGTCATAGATACAAACACCTCTCCTAATTGTACGTATAAATTGAAAGAAAGTTTCTTCTATATCAACAATACCTTACAACAATTGGAAAATGTTAACTTTTCGATTATACTCTGGCCAGAAATCGTTAATATAAGAGGTTTCTAAGAGTGCACGGGCAAACGTATGTGTAAGTTCTCTAATGCAAATATGCCGGATATGGATAAAAAGCAAGCCGTTTTATCTGGCGGCTTGCTTTTCCTTGATTTTATTATTCATACGGTCCCGATCACGTTCTAGAACTGGCTTCAAATATTTCCCTGTATAAGATTCAGGTGTCTCCGCTATGACCTCTGGTGTACCGGTAGCCAAAATGGTTCCTCCTTTTTCTCCACCTTCAGGACCTAAATCAATTAAATAATCAGCTGCTTTAATGACATCTAAATTATGCTCAATGACAAGCACTGTGTCGCCATTATCAACCAGGCGCTGCAATACTTCCAAGAGACGCGAGATATCATCAACATGAAGTCCTGTTGTCGGCTCATCCAAAATATAGAGTGAGCGGCCATTGGAGCGACGGTGTAATTCACTCGCCAGCTTCACCCTCTGTGCTTCTCCACCGGATAGTGTTGTGGCAGGCTGCCCCATCTTAATATATCCAAGTCCAACATCATAAATGGTTTGGATCTTCCGTTTAATTTTGGGATGATTTTCAAAGAACTGAAGTGCTTCTTCTACTGTCATATCTAAAATATCAGAAATATTCTTCCCTTTATAGGTTACTTCCAATGTTTCCCGATTATACCGTTTTCCATGACAAACCTCACATGGAACATAGACATCCGGCAGGAAATGCATTTCTATTCGGATGATTCCATCTCCACGGCATGCTTCACAGCGACCACCTTTAATATTGAAGCTGAAACGGCCTTTCTTATATCCACGGACCTTCGCTTCATTTGTGGAAGCAAACACATCCCTGATATCATCAAATACACCTGTATAGGTTGCCGGATTGGAACGCGGCGTACGACCGATTGGTGATTGGTCAATATCAATCACTTTCTCCAGTTCCTCCACACCTTTTATCTCGCGGTGGTTTCCCGGTCTCGCTTTCGCCCTGTGCAGCTTTTGAGCTAAAGATTTATGGAGAATTTCATTCACTAATGTACTTTTACCTGATCCGGATACTCCTGTAACGGCTACAAATGTTCCAAGCGGAAAAGATACATTTACATTTTTGAGATTATTCTCTTTAGCACCTTTAATCTGGATTAATCGTCCATCGCCCTTTCTGCGTTCCTGTGGCAAAGGAATAAATTTTTTCCCCGATAAATATTGGCCCGTTAAAGAATTAGAATCTGCCATCACTTCCTCAGGCGTACCTGCTGAGACAATCTCACCGCCGTGCGCTCCTGCTCCAGGACCGACATCAATCAAATAATCCGCAGCCAGCATCGTATCCTCGTCGTGCTCCACTACAATAAGCGTGTTCCCGATGTCACGCATACTTTTCAGCGTCGCAATCAATCGGTCATTATCACGTTGATGAAGACCAATTGAAGGTTCATCCAAAATGTATAAAACACCTGTTAAGCGCGAGCCGATTTGAGTGGCCAATCTGATTCGCTGTGCTTCTCCTCCTGAAAGTGTTCCGGCTGCTCGGTTTAATGTCAGATACTCCAAGCCAACATTATTCAGAAAGCCCAGTCTTTCTTTGATTTCCCTAAATATCAGACGGCCGATACTCATATCTTTCTCGGATAGATTCAAATTTTCAAAGAAATCGTTAGCATCTTTAATAGAGAGGGCCGTAATCTCGCCAATATGCTGTCCTGCTATTAATACCGCCATCGTTTCCTTCTTCAGGCGATAGCCTTTACAGGTTGGACATGCCTGCTCGGCCATATATTTTTCCATTTGATCACGTGTATAATCTGAACTTGTTTCTTTAAACCGGCGTTCTACATTAGCCAATACGCCTTCAAATTCCACTCTGTTTTCCCGTATTTGCCCGAAATCATTCTCGTAACGGAAATAGATTTTCTCCCCATCCGAGCCATAAAGAATTTTATCAAGCTGGCTTTCCGGTAGTTGAGAGACTGGAACATCCATATCTATACCATAATGATTGCACACACACTCAAGCAATTTAGGATAATACTGAGAACTGGTAGGTTCCCATGGAGCGATTGCATGCTCCCTTAATGTTAATTCCGGGTCAGGAATGACCGCAGCCCGGTCAACTTTTACTTTAAAGCCCAGTCCATCACATGTTGGGCAGGCTCCAAACGGACTGTTGAACGAGAACATCCGAGGTTCCAATTCCCCAATTGAAAATCCACAATACGGACAGGCATGATGCTCACTGAAAAGCAACTCTTCCTCGCCTATTACATCAATGATAACTTTACCATCACCCAGACGGAGTGCAGACTCAAGGGAATCAGCTAGACGGGCGTTAATTCCTTCTTTCACGACAACCCGGTCAATGACCACTTCAATCGTATGCTTTTTATTTTTATCCAGATTAATATCATCATCCAAATCATACATTTCTCCGTTTACACGGACACGGACATACCCTTGCTTTTTAATATCTTCAAGCATTTTGACGTGGGTACCTTTTCTGCCTGTTACGACAGGAGACAGAATCTGCATTTTTGTGCGTTCTGGATAGGACATGATTCTGTCTACCATTTGCTCAATCGTTTGAGATGTAATTTCAATCCCATGCACAGGACAGACCGGTTTACCGACTCTGGCATACAATAAACGCATATAATCATAAATCTCTGTCACTGTCGCAACGGTTGAACGAGGATTGCGGCTTGTCGTCTTTTGGTCAATTGATATCGCTGGAGACAGTCCTTCAATCAAATCAACATCCGGTTTATCCATTTGGCCGAGGAACTGCCGGGCATATGCGGAAAGAGATTCCACATAGCGGCGCTGTCCCTCCGCATAGATTGTGTCAAAAGCCAGGGAGGACTTTCCGGAACCGGATAAACCCGTCAGTACAACCAGCTTATCCCGGGGGATTGTCACATCAATATCCTTAAGATTATTGGTCCTGGCCCCTTTAATTACAATTTTATCAAGTGCCATCCTATGTTCATCCTTCCACTTTTAACTCTAAAATTAAATCTCTAAGTTCGGCAGCACGTTCAAAATCAAGCGCTTTGGCTGCTTCCTTCATTTCTTTTTCCATATTTGCAATTACTTTTTGACGCTCTTTCTTGGAAAGCTTCTCGTATTTATTTGCTG